>NZ_BPLI01000016.1:0-128174 GCF_019656175.1 Bacillus sp. BML-BC051 | reverse complement strand
ATTAAAGTTTCACTTTATACGAGATATAAAACAAATTTCAAATACGAAAAATCCAATTGCGGCTCATGCTTTATCATTTGATCGGCTTGAAATTGTTTACGGCGCGCATCAAACAGAAATTATTTCTCCTAAAGATAAAGAGCAATTCATCAATCTTGTTACAAGTAAAAATTCACACATTGAAACAAAGTAAAAGAGTGGCTTCGTAGCCACTCTTTTACTTTGGATTTGTCATATAAGGTTGTACATGAATCATGCATAGGTCACGGAACTTTCCTTCAGCAGTTGTGACAATTACGACTGCTCTTCCGGCACTTTTTCCAGTAATCGTTACCGTATCACCTTTTGGATACATTGTGATAACATCAGCATTCATATTTGTCCAAATAAGTTCTTTATTCGTTGCTTGCACTGGCAAAACGGAAGCTGATAACTCAGTGCTTTGTCCAGTTCTTACTTTCAACTTATTTTTTTCCATATGAACACCAATGACTGAAATAACAGAAGGAGCGATTGAAATTTTAGGTGGTTTAGGTTGTATGTTCAAACAAGACGCAGAAGTATTTGTAATAGGTGAAAATTTTCGTGTTTGTTGTTGCTGGAAAGCTGCTAACATGTTGGAGTCCCCTTTCTGTATAAGTGCTGATAGTAATACTATAAAGGAGTAGTGTTATGTTTAATTTAACGAAACATAAAGAAATTGTTAAATTCGAGTAGAAGATTGTCGAACTTTCATAAAAAGAAAGCTCTGCTGATACGATAACAGCAGAGCTTTTCCTTTATAGATTATGACTATGTTGTTTTTCGAAATTCTCAAATTGCTCTTCAACTTCTTTTGAAGGCTGCGTTAGTAAACTAACAATAACGATTACTAGTAAACTAATAGTGAAACCAGGAATCATTTCATATAAGAATTCTTTTAAGAATTTGAATTGAGTCCAAATAATTACTGTAGCCGCACCAGAAATCATACCAGCAAGTGCGCCCCACTTCGTCATACGTTTCCAATATAAGCTTAATAAAATAGCAGGTCCGAATGAAGAACCAAATCCAGCCCAAGCGTATCCGACAAGAGCTAAAATCGTATCATTTTGTTTAAACGCTAATGCGCACCCAACTAATGCAATAACAAGTACAGCCATACGACCGACAAATACAAGCTCTTTATCAGAAGCAGAACGTTTAAAGAATGTACGATATAAATCCTCTGTTATAGCACTAGAAGTAACGAGTAACTGAGATGAAATTGTACTCATAATCGCTGCTAAAATCGCTGCTAATAAAAATCCAGTAATAAGTGGATGGAATAAAATTTTTCCTAGTTCAAGGAAAATTGTCTCTGGGTTAGATAATGTTAACTCTTGTTGTGAGTAGTAAGCAATACCGATAAGACCGGTAAACATAGCCCCGACAACAGAGAAAATCATCCAACTCATACCAATTCTTCGTGCGCTTTTAATTTCTTTTACAGAGGAAATCGCCATAAAGCGTACGATAATATGAGGTTGTCCAACATAACCAAGGCCCCATGCGAATAAAGAAATAATCCCTAAAGTAGAGGCACCTTTAAAAATATCTAGACGTGTTGGATCTACAGATCGAATTGTATCAAATGCAGGTCCAAGTCCGTTCGAATTCATAATTGTTACGATAGGAACAAGAATAAGAGCAACAACCATAATGATTCCTTGCACGAAGTCTGTCCAACTTACTGCTAAGAAACCACCAAATAATGTGTAAGCGACAACAACACCTGCAACAATGAATAATCCAACATGGTAGTTCATACCAAATGAATTTTCAAATAATACAGCGCCTGAAACTAATCCTGAAGCTACATAAAAAGTAAAGAAAATCATAATAACAAGTCCGGATACTAAGCGTAGCATGTGGGATTTGTCGTGGAAACGGTGTTCCAAAAATTCTGGGATAGTAATAGAGTTGTTTGCAAGTTCAGAGTAGGTACGTAAGCGAGGAGCGACATAAAGCCAGTTTGCGTATGCGCCTAGTGTTAGGCCGATCGCAATCCAACTACTACTTAATCCAACGCTAAACATTGCACCGGGTAATCCCATTAAAAGCCAACCACTCATATCGGATGCTCCAGCACTTAATGCTGTTACTGCGGGGCCTAGTGTACGCCCGCCAAGCATATAATCTGTTAAGTTGGACGTTCGTTTATAGGCGAAATAGCCAATTACTAACATCCCGAGCATGTAAATAGAGATAGAAGTTAAAGTTAACATCTGCGTACTCATGTAGTTCCCCTTCCTTTTGTCATGTCTTTTGATGCGTTATGCATATTTATAATCTATCATGATTATTCTGAAAAATCCATACAGAAATACGAATTTTCAGAAATGTAAGCGTTTTTTGACATCATTTTACTTTTTTGATATATAATATTCATGCAAAAAACCTTATTTTTAATAGAGTATTTATTATATTTACATAAAAAGAGGTTGTTTTGTCAATATAATATTAAAATGAGAGAAAAATATTTTTTTTTTAAAAGTATTGACTTATGAAAAAAGTTAGGTCTATAATGAGTGCAACTTAAAAAAATGCAAGCATTGATGAAGAAGAGTACACATAATGAACATGTCAGAGAGCTGATGGTTGGTGCGAATCAGTATGGGATTGATGTGGAATGGGCTTCGGAGCTTCCAAACCGAAACGAAAGAAGTAGGCTTTGGCGACATGATCTCATCGATACAAGAGACACGTATTGTTTTTGATACGGTAAAGTGCGTTACATTTGTAACGAATTAAGGTGGCACCACGGGAGTACCCGTCCTTTCTATAGGATGAGTACTCCCTTTTTGTGTACAAAAAATTAAATAAATGAAATCGTTGAAGTAAGAAGAGTACGTATATTGGAGACGTTACAGAGAGCCGGGGATAGGTGGGAGCCCGGCGCGGTGCCATATACGGAATGGGCTTACGAGAGGTATGCTGAACAATTATTTTCAGTAGGCAACCCGGGTTCCGCCGTTACAAGGATAAGGTATATATTTTGTACCTGAATAAAGCGGGATGCTTTTGCGTCCAACATGAGGTGGTACCACGGTAAACTTATCGTCCTCTACATATTTTCGATATGTAGAGGACTTTTTTATTTTTCAGATTGAGGTGAAAGGCATGATGACAAAAGAGGAATTTATGAAGCAAAAAGAAAAGGGAAGAACATTTTTAGTAATCGCTGAAGAAGAAGGAGATAGCATTACGCCAATTTCTTTATATAGACGTATGAAGGGAAAGAAAAAGTTTTTATTAGAAAGCTCTCAGCTTCATCAAGATAAAGGACGCTATTCTTACTTAGGATGTAATCCATATGGGGAAGTGAAAAGCGTTGGTACAGAAGTGGAGCGGACGATTTATGGCCAAACAGAAAAGCTGCAAGGTAACGTACTACAAGTTTTAGAAAAAGAAACCCGGTCAGCTCAAGTAGACAGCCCATTCCCGTTTTGCGGAGGAGCAGTTGGTTATATTGGCTATGACGTCATCCGGCAATATGAAAACATTGGCGCAGATTTACACGATCCATTGAATATTCCAGAAGTACACCTGTTACTGTACCGTGAGTTTATCGTGTATGACCACTTACGCCAAAAATTATCATTTGTATATGTGTGCAGGGAAAACGATTCAGCTTCTTATGAAGAAGTATATGAAAGATTGCAAGTATATAAAGAAGAAGTGCTAAAGGGAGAAGAAACAGAAGTAACTGAAATAAGATCAACATTATCATTCACTTCTTCTATAACGGAAAAAGAGTTTTGTGAGATGGTAGAAACGGCGAAAGAACATATAAGAGCCGGGGACATATTCCAAGTCGTCCTGTCACAGCGTTTGCAAAGTGAATGTATTGGTGATCCTTTCGCGTTATACCGAAAACTTCGAATTGCCAATCCATCACCATATATGTTCTATATCGATTTTCAAGATTATGTTGTACTCGGTTCTTCGCCAGAAAGTTTACTATCAGTAAGAGAGGATAAAGTGATGACGAATCCAATTGCGGGTACGAGGCCGAGAGGGAAAACGAAGCAGGAAGATGCGGAAATTGAAAAAGAACTGCTAGAAAATGAGAAAGAACGAGCGGAGCATATGATGCTTGTAGATCTTGGGCGGAATGATATTGGCAGAGTAAGTGAAATTGGATCCGTGACGATAGATAAATATATGAAAGTAGAAAAATATTCTCACGTTATGCACATTGTATCTGAAGTTTACGGAACATTGCGAAAACAAACGAGTGGATTTGATGCATTAGCGTATTGCCTACCAGCAGGAACAGTGTCAGGCGCTCCGAAAATTAGAGCGATGGAAATTATAAATGAGCTAGAGAATGAAAAAAGAAATGTATACGCCGGTGCAGTTGGATACGTTAGTTTTTCAGGGAATCTTGATATGGCGCTCGCCATTCGAACGATGGTCGTAAAGGATGAAAAAGCATACGTTCAGGCAGGAGCGGGCATTGTTTATGATTCAGACCCAGTAGCTGAATATGAAGAAACGTTAAATAAAGCGAGAGCACTATTGGAGGTAATGAAATGATTGTACTAATTGATAATTATGATTCATTCACATATAACTTGTATCAACTGTTAGGTGAATACGAAGAAGATATTGTAGTCGTAAGAAATGATCAAATAACGATAGAGCAGCTAGAAGGGATGAATCCTACAGGAATTGTGCTTTCACCAGGACCAGGAAAACCGGAGGATGCTGGCATTTGTATCGAAGTGATTCGTCATTTTTATAAGAACGTTCCCATATTAGGTATTTGCCTTGGCCATCAGGCGATTATATCAGCATTTGGAGGAGACATTGTAAGAGCAGAACGTATTAAACATGGAAAAACATCCCGTGTGAAACATAACGGAACGTCAATTTTTTCATACGTTACACAGCCATTAACGGCGATGCGCTACCATTCACTTGTTGCAGCGCAAACGAGTTTGCCAGAGTGTTTTGACATACTAGCGACAGCGATGGATGACGGAGAAATTATGGCAGTTCGTCACAATTATTATCCTCTATTCGGATTACAGTTTCATCCGGAATCAATCGCAACAGAAGAAGGTGGAAAGTTAATACGTGCCTTTTTAGGCGAAGTGAAAGAGGAGGAAAGAGTATGAATAACTATCTTCGTAAATTAGTGGAGGGACAACATTTAACAGAAGAGGAAATGTATAGAGCAGGGCTTCTTTTATTAAATGAAAACATATTGGAAAGTGAAATTGCAGCCTTCTTAGTCTTACTGAAAGCGAAAGGTGAAACGGCAGAAGAAATATACGGTCTCGTTCGAGCTCTTCGCGAAAAGGCATTACCATTTTCGAACCATATACAAGGAGCAATGGACAATTGCGGGACGGGTGGTGACGGTGCCCAAACATTTAATATTAGTACAACATCGGCATTTGTACTGGCAGGAGCTGGCGTAAAGGTTGCAAAACACGGTAACCGAGCTGTTTCTAGTAAAACAGGAAGTGCAGATTTATTAGAAGAACTCGGTGTAAATATTAGCAGTACGCCAAACGAAATTGATTATTTATTAGAGCATGTCGGCATTGCATTTTTATTCGCACCAGCGATGCATCCAGCATTAAGGCGCATTATGAAAATAAGAAAAGAATTAAATGTGCCGACGATCTTTAACTTAATTGGCCCTTTAACAAATCCGGTGAATTTAGAAACACAATTTGTCGGCATTTATAAACGAGATATGTTACTACCAGTTGCGCAAGTATTGCAGAAACTAGGCAGAAAACAAGCGCTTGTCGTAAATGGAAGTGGTTTTTTAGATGAAGCATCATTGCAAGGAGAAAATCATGTTGTCATTTTAAAAGATAATGAAATAGTAGAAACGAGTATTGAACCTGAGAGATATGGTTTCTCAATAGTGAAAAACGAAGAGATTAGAGGCGGAGATTCGAAAGAAAATGCAAAGATTACGCTCGGGGTATTAAGCGGAGAAAAGAGTGTTTACCGTGATACAGTGTTATTCAATGCAGGTCTAGCCCTTTTCGCAAATGGAAAAGTAGAAACGATTGAAGAAGGAATTACACTCGCGGCACATAGTATTGACTCAGGAAAAGCATTAGCCAAACTAAACTTATTAATTGCAGCAAGCCATGAAAAATTAGAAAGGGTGAATTAAAGTGGGGACGATTTTAGACAAAATTGTAGACCAAAAGAAAAAGGAAGTTGCGGCATTATATGAAACGTATACACCATTAAAAGAAAGTAGAAAGACACATTCACTTGTAGAAGCATTACAGCAGTTTACTGTCATTGCAGAAGTAAAGCGAGCATCACCATCAAAAGGAGATATCAATTTACACGTTGATGTAAGAAAACAAGTAAAAACATATGAAGAATGCGGCGCAGGAGCAGTTTCTGTTTTAACAGACGGTCAATTTTTTAAAGGATCGTTTCATGATTTACAAACGGCAAGAGGAGAAAGTAACATTCCGCTTTTATGCAAAGATTTCATAATCGACACGATTCAAATTGATAGAGCGTATGAAGCTGGCGCAGATATTATTTTACTAATCGTAGCGGCGTTAACGAAAGAGAAGTTAAAAGAGTTGTATAGCTACGTACTAGAAAAAGGATTAGAAGCAATTGTTGAAGTTCATGATGAACAGGAATTAGAAATTGCGATCCAATTAAATCCGCACGTTATCGGTATTAACAACCGTAATTTAAGAACATTCGAAGTCGATTTAAGCCAAACAGAAAAGCTTGGAAAACGATTAGACGAGGAGCAATTACTTTGGATTAGTGAAAGCGGGATTCATTCAAAAGAAGATATTATTCGCGTCAAACGAGCTGGAGCGAAAGGTGTATTAGTTGGAGAAGCACTTATGACATCATCTTCTATTCGTACCTTTTTTGAAGATTGTAAGGTGAACATATGAAAGTGAAAATTTGCGGTATCACTGATGTTGAAACGGCAAAACGTGCTTGCGAATACGGAGCTGATGCACTCGGATTTGTTTTTGCAGAAAGTAAGCGAAAAATTACTCCAAGGCTAGCGAAAGAAATCATTCAGGAGATTCCAGCAACCGTGTTAAAGGTCGGTGTTTTCGTAAATGAATCAGTAGAAGTGATCGAGAAAATTGCAGATGAGTGCGGGTTAACACATGTGCAACTACATGGGGATGAAGATAATCATCAAATTAGAAGATTGAATATTCCGTCTATAAAATCGCTCGGAGTAACTTCAGAGGACGATATGGAAAATGCTCAAGCATATGAAACGGATTATATATTGTTTGATAGCCCGAAGGAAAAGTTTCACGGAGGAAATGGAAAGACATTTTCATGGGAGTTACTCACACATATGCCAAAAGAATTGCGAGAGAAAACGATATTAGCTGGTGGATTAAACGCTCTTAATATAGAAGAAGCGATTCGAACTATTCAGCCATATATGGTCGATGTAAGTAGCGGAGTGGAGACAGAAGGAAAGAAAGATTTAGAGAAAATAAAACAATTTATTATAAAAGTGAAGGAGTGTTCCAAATGAACTACGCATATCCAGATGAAAAAGGTCACTACGGTATATACGGGGGACGATACGTTCCAGAAACGTTAATGCAATCTGTATTAGAACTAGAAGAAGCATATAAAGAAGCGATGCAAGATGAAGCGTTTCAAAAGGAATTAAATCATTATTTAAAAACGTACGTCGGAAGAGAAACACCGCTTTATTTCGCTGAAAACATGACGAAGTATTGCGGCGGTGCAAAGATTTATTTAAAACGTGAAGATTTGAACCATACAGGAGCTCATAAAATTAACAATACAATCGGTCAGGCGCTTCTTGCAGTACGAATGGGCAAGAAAAAGGTGGTCGCTGAAACAGGAGCCGGACAACACGGAGTGGCAACAGCTACTGTATGTGCCCTACTCGGATTAGAATGCGTCATCTTTATGGGAGAAGAAGATGTGAGACGTCAAAAATTAAATGTGTTCCGAATGGAATTACTTGGAGCGAAAGTAGAAAGTGTAGCGGCAGGTAGCGGCACATTAAAAGATGCAGTGAACGAAGCGCTTCGCTACTGGGTTTCACACGTGCATGATACGCACTACATTATGGGATCAGTTCTCGGACCACATCCATTCCCGCAAATTGTTCGTGATTTTCAAAGTGTAATTGGGAAAGAAACGAAAAAACAATATGAGGCGTTAGAAGGAAAGTTACCAGAAGCAGTCGTTGCTTGTATTGGTGGTGGTAGTAATGCGATGGGTATGTTTTATCCGTTCGTACACGATGAAGAAGTCGCTCTTTACGGCGTAGAAGCAGCAGGAAAAGGCATTCATACAGAAAAACATGCAGCTACTTTAACGAAAGGGAGCGTTGGTGTTTTACACGGATCGATGATGTATCTTCTGCAAAATGAAGAAGGACAAATTCAAGAAGCTCATTCTATTTCAGCGGGACTTGATTACCCAGGTGTTGGGCCAGAACATAGCTTGCTAAAAGATATCGGCCGCGTTTCTTATCATTCCATTACAGACGAAGAAGCGTTAGAAGCATTTCAATTATTAACGAAAAAAGAAGGAATTATTCCAGCTTTAGAAAGCTCACATGCTGTCGCATATGCATTAAAATTAGCGCCGCAAATGAAAAAAGACGAAGGACTTGTCATTTGTTTATCTGGTCGCGGCGATAAAGATGTAGAGAGTATAAAACGTTATATGGAAGAGGTGTAACAAATGGGAGTAGAAAAAATTAAAGCAGCGTTTGAAAATGGTAAGAAAGCATTTATTCCGTACGTAATGGGCGGAGATGGTGGCCTTGAAAAATTAAAAGAAAGAATTCGTTTTTTAGACGAAGCAGGAGCAAGCATCGTTGAAATTGGCATTCCGTTTTCAGATCCAGTCGCAGACGGTCCAACAATTCAAAGAGCAGGGAAGCGAGCGCTAGATAGTGGTGTAACATTAAAGGGAATTTTTCAAGCATTAATAGAGGTAAGAAAAGAAGTACAAATTCCATTTGTACTCATGACATATTTAAATCCAGTACTTGCATTTGGAAAAGAACGATTCATCGAAAACTGTATAGAAGCAGGTGTAGACGGTATGATCGTTCCGGATTTACCGTATGAAGAACAAAATATTATTGCTCCGTTACTTCGAGAGGCAAACATTGCGTTAATTCCACTCGTTACTGTAACGAGCCCAGTTGAACGAATCGAAAAAATTACGAGTGAATCAGAAGGATTCGTCTACGCTGTTACAGTAGCGGGCGTAACGGGAGTACGCCAAAATTTTAAAGGTGAGATTCATAGTTACTTAGAAAAAGTAAAATCACATACACATTTACCGGTAGTGGCAGGGTTCGGTATTTCAACAAAGGAACATGTAGAAGAAATGATTACAATATGTGACGGAGTTGTCGTTGGAAGTAAAGTTATTGAACTGTTAGAAAATGAAAAGCGAGAAGAAATATGTGAATTAATACAGGCAACAAAACAGAAAGAAGAGGCGTAAGTCTCTTCTTTTTGTTTTGCGTAATAAATGTTAAAATATACAGAAAATACATATAACTTAGAGGGTGAGAAAGCATGCTAAGACGAAAACTACTATATCTTCTTTTAACTGTACCATTATACGCTTCGCTCATTAGCATGACGAAAATAGAGTTGATGGCTCTATTTTTAGGATATGTATTCATCTTTTCTAACTTAAATCGCATTCAAGAACAATCTATTTTAGAAATATGTATATTTTCGATTAGTGTAGAACTATTTAGTATCGTTTCGATTGTATTATTAAATGAATTATTTCGCTGGATCCATTCATTTGAATTAATGAAATTTGGAAATGTTGTATTGCAAGTTATATGTGCTTATCTTGTGTTTGTTGTGTTAGATAAAATAGTCGGAAAGCAGAATGTTTTTCAGGATAATAGAAAATGGGAGTGAAAAGGAGCCGTTTGGCTTCTTTTTTAATCTGTTGTAAAAACAATTGAAAAATATTACATCTGTTATATAATAGTTAAAAATTGTATTTTTAACGAAAAGAGATGATAACATGTCCATATTGTTGGCACTTATCCCAATTATGATGATTTTCATTTGTTTATTTTTATTTAAACAAACATCATTACGTTCCTCGTTAATTGCTTACGTTGTGTCTGTTGGAATCGTTTTACTCTCGCCAACGTTTCAACTAGGGATAAGTGAAACTGTGCACGCAACGATTAAAGGTTGGTTAATTTGTTTTATTGTCGGGTACGTGTTGTTTTTCGGTATTTTTTTATTTCACCTCATGAACAAAATGGGGTACATCGATCAAGTAGCACGTTTTCTAGAAGAAGTGACGCACGATCGTTTATTACAAATGCTTCTTATGTGTTTTGGTATTTGTCCGTTAATCGAATCAGTAAGTGGATTCGGTATCGGCTTCATGGTTGCAGCACCTATCTTTCTTTCGTTAGGCTATAAACCATTTCAAGCTGTACTGCTCTCATTTATCGGTTTACTAGCCAGTTCGTGGGGGGCAATGGCAACTGGTACGATTATCGGTTCGCAGCTTATAAATATGCCGCTTACAACGCTTGGCACAAATACGGCACTATTAAGCATCCCGATGTTTGCCTACTTCGTCATTCTTTCTTTACACGTTGTTGGTGGTTGGCAGGCCGTTATTGAAAAGTGGAAGGAAGGATTCGGTTTCTTTCTATTATTCTCTCTCGGAATCTACCTTTCTAACGCATACGTAAGTGTTGAACTAGCAGGTATATTAAGTTCCATCGTTACCATTGCATTTGGCTTTCTTATCATAAAACTAAAAGGAAAAAGTGGGCAAAATCTTATAACAGAACATGCGGCAGCAACGGAGAGAGAAGTATCCATTATCAAAATTATTAGCCCTTATATATTTTTAACCGTTTGTATTTTGCTTTCTCGCCTCGTACCAGCATTACATGATGTATTCAGATCATATGCAGTCCTTGATTTAAAATCATACTCTTACAAATTAGAAATGCTGTATTCACCAGGGTTTTGGCTCGGTATGACTTGTTTATTTACTATTATTTTCTTCCGTATTCCATCTCATATTATTAAACAATCACTCTCGCAAACGATAAAACAATGGATTCCTTTTGCGATTACGACGACGATGTTTATCGCTATTTCAGAACTAATGGGTGCATCTGGCATGCATTCATTGCTTGCAAAAACAGCTGGTGAAACATTCGGTACATTTTTCGTTTTCGTTGCTCCGTTTATCGGTGGAATCGGTGGCTTTTTAACAGGTAGTAACGCAGGATCAAATGCGATGTTCATAAAACTACAAATGCAAACTGCGCAAAACGTAGCACTCCCGTGGCAATACGTCACAACTCTGCAAAACACCGCATCGTCAGTAGCGACAATCGCTTGCCCGTCACGTATTACATTAGGTGCGTATTTATGTAACATCCCGTATCGTGAAAATGAACTATTAAAGAAGACGACGTTAATGATTTTTGGGGCGGTGTTGCTCGTAGTGGTAGAGGTTATTGTTTGGTATATGTTGAGAAATTAAAAATCCTCCTAACATAGGAGGATTTTTTTTGTGATTGGATAATGTTTTAAATATGAAAAGCTTCTACTAAATGAATAGGAGATGAAATGTATGCCCCTAAAAAACTACGGCGTGTTAAAAGGTACAGTTATACAATCAAAGATTGGAAAAGGGAAAACACCTCATTATCAAGTTCATTTACAAGGCGAAGCAGAAGTAGATTATCGTATTGCAATTAACGTGAAATCGCAAAGTTATCCGTCAGAAGTTTTATATTTTGCGAGCGACAATATTCGGTCAGAGGCGATTCGTATTTTACCGATGTTACCGTTCGGTTTTACAGAAATAAAAAACAATGAACCGAAAGTAGCGTTAGACTATGTAAGAGGTAATGTATTTGATTCCAAGCAAATGATTCCTTTACCTGCTGAAAAAGCAGGTGTTGATAATGACTTAAATGAAAAAATAGAACGTTATATAAAACGAGCGATAGAAGAAAAAGCGATTATTTATGCGTTCGGTGAAAGATGGGGACCAGAAGAAAATACACCCGATTCTTACTTTCATTTTGAACCAGGAAACGGGATACACGATATTCATATGAATCAAGGGAATGTAGAGAAATGGAAAGGTGATAATGGTATATGGCAAGACGGAGGTATACTCATTCACTTTGAAAAGGAAGAAAAATGGATTGGTATCTTTCTAGCCTTCCAGTCGCAGTCATGGTGTACGGATGACGAGGGACATGCTCGTGTTCCGGTTGAGCATTGTGATTATAAGGGGAATAATTGAGGAGAGGAGGGCGTTCAAAACGAACGCCCTCCTCTTATTTTATAAAATCCAAAACTAACAAGTGTAGAAATACAAGAGAACAGCAGTGCTACACTAGAAAACGCAATGAGGTACATATTATACTTCATCACTTTGCCAATGAGCTGGTTACTGTCGTACTGAAATAGTCCTGCGATTATGTTGAATAAAAATAATACGATAAACATGACGATAACACCGTCTATTGACCCTTTAATATCTGGTTTACTTAAAGCGATATGTGCAGAAATACAAATGGCGATAAATAAAAATAGCCAAAAGGAAGGATTCAATAAATTACTTATTGTAAATAAGCTTTTCAATAATACGAACGTCGACAAGAGCATGTTTTGAACCATTTCTATATTAATAGAAGTAGAAGCAATTGTTTTTTCGAGAGTTGTATTAAATAAGAAATATGAATTTGGTACGAAATAGCGCATTAAAAGGATTAACGCAGTAATACCAGAAATAATAGGACCGATTCCAATGAAGAAGTTCCCAATTCGTTGATATACACTCTTTTGATTGTATTGATGTTGTACGTAGCCTAAAGCACCTTGACTTGTATCTGTTGGGAAAAACTGCGTTGCTACAATTTTATGACGAAATAGTACACACATAATGGCATGTCCAAGTTCGTGAATAGGGACACCGACCCAAGCCGTTAAAAGGAATCCTTTTCTCCCGAAAGCTCTCGACCAATACATGCGTGTGAGAGATTCTAAATAGCCTAATAGAAATCCAATTACAATGATAACGCCAATTAAAGAAAATAATTGGATTACGCTTGTAAGGAGTATTTGAAAAATTGAGTTTACCAATTCCATTGCCAGTCATCCAATCTGTTAAAAATGTTATTTGTTCTGTTTCATAATAGCATTATTTTTCAAGATTGCTAGCATATATATTTTCATTTGAAAGAAGGATTTCATAATCTTTTTCTTGTAGTCATGTTTTATGTCCAAAGTCATATATTGAATTTGTAACACCCTATATGGTATATGCTCAAGGAGGGATGAGAGAATGAAATGTCCGGCGTGTCAGACGGAAAATGCAGCAGAGGCAAAGTTTTGCGGGAATTGTGGACATTCGTTGACCGAGGAAGCAGTAGCGAGTGGTGCACAGGAAGAAGGTGAGCAACAAGCACGCGTAGCACCAGCAAAGGAAACTCGACCAAATGAAACGGTAGAGCAAGCGAAGCGGTTTGCAAGTGGCTATTTTCAGTTCTTTAAACATGCTTTCAAAGCACCGACAGCGATTATGAAAAGCGGCAAGGTTGAAGTACGAAATGGAATTGTAAGTCTTGTTCTTATTTGTTTTTTAGGGGCATGTATTTTTTATAGAATGATGAGTGCCGCAGCAGCTGTTACGAAAACATTTGCACCAGATATACCTACTCCTACATTCTTTTTGGACTCTGTAACGGTCTTTTTATTTTTACTAATTTTAACTTTATTTGTCGGATTTATTATTTTTGTAAGTGGGAAGATGATGAAATCATCTTTTTCGTTTCTTGAAGTATTCGGTATATGGGGAACGATAGCGACACCAGCTATTGCTATATTAGTGCTTTCTTTTCTTTTTAGTTTTTTATTAATCTTTTTCTTACCAATCTTATTAGGGCTGGCTACAACGTATATGGGAATTAGTATAATTGTAGCTACAGTAAAACTAGATAACGGTGGATTAGATCTTGTTTACACTCTTCTTATCGCAAATGTTTTCATCGGAATTGCAACGTTTATCGTGTTTTGGTCTTACATAAACACGATAATTCAAACCTTTACACAGGGATTAACTGGCCTCTAAAGAAAAGGTGGATGAATGTATGTACAAAGTGTGGGACTCAGTTTGAAGATTGAATCTTATAATGTTGAACTGAACAAATCAAGAGAATAGAACATATGAAAAAGGTACAGTGCACAACTGTACCTTTTCTATGTTTTTTTAGCTGGACCAGGATCCCTTGAGAAAAAGATATGAAAGAGGAATGTGACTTTACTTGCTCCTCCTGATGTACTTGCTTGCACATCAGATAATGCGCTAGATGTTAACACACCTTCAGAATGAGGCGGTACGACTATTTTGAGGGCATCATCTGATTCTGATGATGCAGTAACTGTTATTGTATCATCAGATAAGTTTAAAATTTTTACAGTACCGATTGGTAAGATAGACTTGCCAGCGTGTGATGCTGAAGCGAAGTGAGAGCCTTTCCAAATCGTTTGTGCGAAGGTTTCATCATTAGATAACCAAGCGCGAGCGCTGTATAATGTTGCGTTAATGGAAAATTCTTGGTCAAGTGATACGGCGGGTTTCGGTTCTTGCGGTTCCTCCGGAGTTTGAGCGAGAAGGCCGGCACACATATATGTTTCACCTACTTTCGATAGTTACTGTTATAGCATATTAAATATGTTGTTTATAAGACACGACGGTTACCTATTCAGGCATAGGTTTGTGCACTAAATTTGAAGATGAAATTCTCTTTCTTTACAATGGAAGTAGGTGTTATTTCTATAAAATATGGAAAACGTAAAGAGTATGTAAAAAAGAAGGAGTGGTAAAGTGAACTATGTCATTATTGGCGGAGATGCAGCTGGTATGAGTGCAGCGATGCAAATTGTTAGAAACGATGAAAATGCAAATGTTGTAACGTTAGAAAAAGGTGAGATTTATTCGTACGCGCAGTGTGGATTGCCGTATGTCATTAGTGGTGCTATCGCTTCAACGGAAAAATTAATCGCCCGTAATGTAAAGACGTTTCGTGATAAATATGGAATTGATGCGAAAGTACGACATGAAGTAACGAAAGTAGATACGGAAAAGAAAATGGTGTACGCAGAGCATACGAAGACGAAAGAAGTTTTTGAATTTCCGTACGATCGTTTATTAATTGCGACTGGAGTGCGTCCTGTTATGCCTGAATGGGAAGGTCGAGATTTGCAAGGCGTTCATCTTTTAAAAACAATTCCGGATGCTGAGCGCATATTAAAAACGTTAGAAACGAATAAAGTTGAGGATGTAACTATTATTGGCGGCGGTGCGATTGGACTGGAGATGGCAGAAACATTTGTCGAACTTGGTAAGAAAGTAAGAATGATTGAGAGAAACGATCATATTGGTACGATTTATGATGCAGATATGGCTGCATATATACATAAAGAAGCAGATAAACATCGTATTGAAATTTTAACAAATGAAAATGTAAAAGCATTTAAAGGAAATGAAAAAGTGGAACAAATTGAAACGGATAAAGGGACGTATAAAGCAGATCTTGTTTTAGTATCGGTTGGAGTAAAGTCAAATACTGATTTTCTTGAAGGAACAAATATACGTACAAATCATAAAGGGGCAATTGAAGTAAATGCATATATGCAAACGAATGTGCAGGACGTATATGCAGCTGGTGATTGCGCAACACATTACCACGTTATAAAGGAAATTCATGATCATATCCCGCTCGGAACGACTGCCAATAAACAAGGGCGACTTGCTGGACTGAATATGCTTGATAAACGAAGAGCCTTTAAAGGTACGTTAGGTACAGGTATTATTAAATTTATGGATTTGACGCTTGCTAGAACAGGGCTAAATGAAAAAGAGGCAAAAGGACTACATATTCCGTATAAAACAGTCAAAGTAGATTCAACAAATATGGCCGGCTATTATCCAAATGCGAAACCACTTTATTTGAAATTACTATATCGTTCTGACACGAAACAATTATTAGGCGGACAAGTAATTGGAGAAGAAGGCGTAGATAAACGAATTGATGTGATTGCGATGGCACTTTTCAATAAAATGAGCATTCACGATTTAGAAGATGTCGACTTAAGTTACGCACCACCATATAACAGCGTTTGGGATCCAATTCAGCAAGCGGCAAGGAGAGCGGAATAGCACTTTTTAAGTGCTATTTTTTTTGTAAAGGTAGGTAAACTTTTTTAGCGAATAATAAAGAAGGAGAAACAGTTACATATAGGGAAGGGGATCATTAAAAATGTTTGTAACAGTTCAAATAGTTCAAGAATCAGAAAAAGAAATATTGCGTAATTTGTATGCACTATATCTTCATGACCTCTCTGCATTCACTCCTAATATAACGATTGAGGCAAATGGCTTTTTTGAATACGAAGATTTACATATGTTTTGGGAAAATGATGGAATCACTCCGTATTTTATTAAAAGTGATAATGATATCATAGGATTTTTATTATTGTTGGAACGCCCGTTTTTGAAGAAGGAAAATGACTTTGGCATAAATGACATTTTCATATTGAATCAGTATAAGGGAAAAGGAATCGGTAAACAAGTTATTGAGAATTTATTAAAAGAGAAACGAGGACAGTATTTCGTTATCGAACTTGTGAAAAATGTACCAGCTGTTTCTTTTTGGAAGAAAGTATATAGGGAGTTAAACATCGAATTTGATGAGAAAAAACAGTTAATCGATGATGAAGAATGTCTCGTTCAAACGTTTAAAATATAATGAAATCGATGCTCCTAGTATTTATCTCGCATTAACGGTCAGTAAGACCACCACCTCAAAATTCAGCGAAAGCAAAGAAGTTAGGTGGAGGGCGGGCTGCTAGTAAAAGCCCGATTGGTGAAGGCTGATTAAAGTTTCACTTTATTTCGAATATACCGTTCACCCTTGAAAACATAGTACTTATCGCTTATATTTTCATATAGTATTTATTTTAAAATAAAGCAATGAACGAACCAGGGGGCACAGTATGGCAATTAATATGAAAACAATCGAAGAATGGATTGCTGAATCAAACGCAAGACAAGAAGAAGACTTTGGAAACGTTGTAGAAGAGATGAAAGAAGTATGCGTCGGACTTGATAATGCGACATTAATTTATACGAAAAACGTATTTTGTTTCGGTAAGAAAGTAGAAGTATTGTTCTTCTTCCAAGACCATGTCGTAATCGGACAAGAAAAAGATGAATATGTTGAAATTGAAAAATTAAAGTATGATGCTATTACACATAGCAACTTAAAAACAAATGACAAAAATACAACGTTAGAATTAAAGTTTGCTAATGGACAATCTATCAATTTAGATAGTTTAAATGATAACTACGGTACGAAAAATTGGTTATTTGCAAGACAAATTAAGAGTATCTTTAAATTAATCTAGTAAAAAAGCAGACCTCAAAGGGTCTGCTTTTTTATTTGTTTCCTATTACACAAAGGCATCCTCTTTCTTCGTAACATTTCACGCTTGTAAATCCTGTTTTATAAAATAGGTTTATTAATTCTTCATTCGTTTTATATTTCTCCATATGATATTGAATTTTAAAAGTTTCAGCCACTAATAAAAAGGATCCATTCGGTTGTAGGACGCGAAATACTTCTTTTATATCTTGTTCCACATCAGGCCAAAAGTAGTGTGTTTGAAAAGCGGTAATGAGATTGAAGAAGTTTGTATGATAGGGCATAGAAGAAACGCTTGCTTGTTGAACAATGACTTTTTGTTTTTGAACATCCTTTATATTCGTCTGTATAGAATTTTTAACAGCTTGATCGGAGTAATCAATCCCATATATTTTCCCAAGTGGAGTTCGTTTTGAAAGAGTGTGTATCGTTTTACCGCCGCCACAGCCAATATCTAATATGATTGCATTTTTCTTTATATGTACTTTCTGTAATGCCCAATTTGTTAGTCTCGTATGTGCACTGTTCATAATACAAAGCATGGAAGAACCAATTGTCCCGCGAGGATTTTTTGCTTGCTGGATTAATCGTTGTAAAATACTCAAGTAAAACTCTCCTTTTATGTAAGAATATATACTCATTTCGCTTTTTATAAATTAAGTCCTTTAAAAAAGCACGCCGTTCATCGGCGTGCTTCTAATTACGCAAATCCCCTTTTAACCAATTTCGCGCTCGATAAGCCCCGACAGGAATTTGAATGAGAGACGTTTCATTTCCAGTATCTATCCCGTATAACTGATCACATGAATTTGTATCAAAACTTAGTAATGGATGCCCGCCCATCCCCATCGCGGTTGCGGCGAAAACGAGTTTATGAACGAGTATACCAGCTTCCATTTGGTGAATACGGTATCCTCTATAGCCTAATGCATTTGTATAGTAATCTTTCTTTCCGACTACATGTAGGCAAAGCGGTACTTGAAAAAGATTTACGTTATCCATCGTCATACTGGATTGAAGGGGATAACGAAGGTCTCCATATCGAAGTGGCTGTATGGAATGTGTTTTACTGTTATAAGAATAAGCACCGTTTTCTATATCTTTTACGTTATAAAAACATCCATATAATGAGACTCGTGCATTTTCATTTACATACTGACCATCAAGGTCGTTGTAATAAGGGAAGGAGAGACTCGCTTCTTGTAGTAATGTAGCGAGCTCGGCTGCATCCCATTTCGTGAAAGTAAAGTCAGCATCAGGGGAATACCGTTCTTTACAAAGTTGTAAGAAATCATACGATAACCGTTCTACTTGCGGCAATTGTACAGCGTGCGCATGATGTTGATAGTGCTCTTCATGATGTAGTGTTTGGAAGTGTGCTGTCGATTCAATCATAGAAGCTTCATTTATTTTTGTTATCATTGGATATTCATTTACATGTTTTGAGCGAACGAAATGTTCGTGTGCTAACGGCGGAATTTGCTGCAACAATTCATGAGAAGTAACTGCTTTATTTTCATGGTAATCATTGTGAAACCAATTTGTATGTGGTTCTGTACTGAAAGGAACAACAGCATACACGCTTTCTTCACCTTCTGATAGTCCGAGTAAGTGATTGATTGCACGGTCTAGAAACTGAAAGTATACGCCATTTGTGTAACCGAATTGTTTGGCACATGCAAGTAATTGTCCGATGAGAACACCACTATCTAATCCTTGAAGACGGTATGAAAAATTATTGTATTTAAAGTAGTTTTTCCAAAACATAGTGGATACGAATGCAGTGCCAAAACAAGACTGTATGTTACAACGATTGCCAAGTGCCTCAGTAAGATAAGAATCAAAATTTCCTTCACGAAGTAAGATAAGCCGGTGATGCGCAGCGTCGTAATGGTAAATACCGTCTGGATAATCATCAATCTTTAAATATATATACAATTCATTTGGATATAAAGCGCCGCCTGAAGGGATAGATCTTCGGGATAAAATTTTCTCGCTATTTAGCTGACATAACTGTGTTAAACCAAATGAGTACCAAAGGTAATGACCAATCTCTTTTAAAGTAGGTGTAGTAGAAGAGTTAGGTAAAGATAATGGGATTTCTAAAGAGAGTGGAATAATAGGGACATTTCGATATAATTTATAAGGGAGCGGTGCATCTTCCCAGTCCACTTCATGGTTCGGCATAATTTCGTCTATAGAAAAATGGAGATGATGTAAAAAAGTATCCAGCTGCATAGAATCCCCTCCTTTACTATGGAAACGGATGCGGATGTGGATTTAATTGTTCATTCGTTAAAGGTTCGTTTGTATATCCAAGTGTCATCGGCACAGTATATACTCTATCCAGTCCTGTAACCCGAGTGAGATGGTGGCCGAACGTCATCGGTAGCATGCCTGGAATAATGACTTTTACACAATGTAATCCGTTTTTTTCTATAAGAGGTACTGTTTGATTTACAACGATTACGTCAAGTCCAGATTGCTGCAGACGGTTTAAAAGTTGATGAAGATCGGATGTTAAATCTAGATCAACTGATTGTAATGCATTCATTTCTTGGAATGATTGTACCGGGGCATCGTCACGTAAAAGAAAGTGAAGACGTTCTTCTGCTTCTTTTAATCCGTACAGCATACTATGGTCTTCCATTTTATTTACGAGATAAGGGTCTTGTAAGCAGTTTTCGTAGTGCTCTCTTTTTTGTTCGAGTTCATCGTCTGCTATTAGTAACATGCCTGCTATTTCATGGATGGCACTCTTTAAAGCGCGGACAGGGTCTAAATGAGAGCCTCCCGCACAAACAACGTTCATTCCATTTTCACGCGTATTTTTCGCAATTACCCATAAGCTTGGGATACCGTGTTCCATCGTTGCGTTAAAAGCATGTAATTCATACCCGGTAATCGTGTACAGCCGCTGAATCATTAATTGTAATTCCGTATCATTTGCTGAACTAAGATCAAGGCGGGGGAGAGGTAATTCGGCATACCAAGTGAGCAAAAAGGCGTCACGCTCTACAATTTCTAAAATGCCATGAAAAATTGCCTCTTCTAAACTACCACCAATTGCACATCCATTTGATGTTTCATACACGAAAGCATCTCGATGACCGAGGCTATAATAAGCAATTGATTCAGGAACTAAAATTGGCTGGTTTTGTAATAAAGAGTAGCCCCATACCCAGTTTTGTTCATAGTCAGGATCAAACGGTTTAAACGGAAAACTATTACGATTATAATGTTCATTTGTATGTACACCGAGCAAGAGGGGATTAAGTGCATGATCCTCTAACTCACGAAAACTGCCGTGTACATTTGTCTTTTTTCCTCGAGGTGACATACCACAATATCGTTCTAAACCTTCTAAAATAGCAGTTGCTTCACTCATTGCAAATGAATGAGTTCGGCCTGCAACACCTTCGTTTCCAAACATTAATGGCATGTTTATAATAACGTCAGCAAATGGTAATAAAGAATGCTGCATTTTTCCGTTCAACATACCGACCCGATAATCTAAATAATCTCTCGTTAAAAATGTGTTTAGTTCATGAATGGAACGACAGCGATAAGTTGCTTCGCTTGTTTTTAAGCTCGGTTGTAACGAAATCGCTGCTGCATCTGCCGTATCGTCAGGCAAATTACTACATACAGGGCAGAGCGGATCGGGAAGAAAAGAATGACGTGTACATTGCAGTGTTTGTAAGTTTAGTAAAATGAGTTCATTTTCTAAAGAAGAATGGTTATGGGTTAATATTTTCTCTGTTTCTGCACGAATAAGATGGCACATTTGTAACATACCATTTTGGGTGGCACGTACATCACGCCTTGTTACATTATCTGCCTTTAACGCATATTTCCGCTGTAGTTCCCACATTTCCTGTTGATCAAAGCCAGCGATAAACCGGCGTCCATCAGAGCAGTTGGAACAGCCAGTTGCAAGAGGATGAATGTAAGGACCAATAATACCTTCACCAAATGAAGTGAATGCACGTAGCCATGGAATATGATTCGATCGAAACATTAGCTCGGCATCATGATGAAGAGAAGAAGGAGAGCCATCATGTAGTACGAGAGCGAGATGAATGTTTTCAGGGAGTTCTTCTGTAAGGCTATGTTGGCGAATGATAGAATATTGTTTGCATAGTTGATCATGTACATAGTTTGCAAGTAAGCCATCTCCTATAAGCAATATATTTTGAGTCATAGACTGTCCTCCTTTGCAATTAATACCCCGTACACACCATCTAAGTTTTCTTTCAAAAATGGTTCAATAGCTAAATCAAACACGAATGGATAAAAATTATGTTCTTCTAAATGTTGCAAGGCAAGCTGTACAGATTGCGAGCTTGGAAGTTCTTCTTCCGCTTGTATTTCTAACCTAAAAGAATCCGTATCATATAAAATAATAGAGGATTCCGGCAAGATATTAGCTCTGTATGGAGTCTCTTCATTTTGAATATGAAGAAGGGATAGTTGTAGTGCGTTTCGTAACGCTAACGTTGTATTAATATTAGATGCGCCGTACCATCGATTATTTATACCGACCCAAACGACTGGAAAGCTGAGAATCTCTTCACTTACTGCTATTTTAGGTGTTTCATGAATTGTAGCGAGAGCATCGTAATAAAACCTACAATGTTTATCATGAATTTCGGTTAAGTCGACCGTCGTAATTTCTTCTAGCATATGTGACTGCCGCTCATACAATTTGTTATTTAAATGTTGTTGTAGCGCTCGGTATACACCTTCTGTCATTGTTTCTCCAGCGCCAATACCGATATCGTTATGTTCAGGAATAAGGCGGTGCATAATTTCTGCTATATATGTTTCAATTCCTGTTAAACCAGCTTCTCGGCGTGCTTCATTATGAGTTAAACCTCCGCAAGTCATAAGAGGCAGGAGGGAAGCAGGGCCATCTGATAGTGGAGTAGCTACTTGAATATGGCATTGTGATAAGGGTAATTGATATGAATCTTGTTCATCCCATACATGGAATATACCAGCTTCTTTAGAAGTTAATGAGTCGAAAAAGCGGAATAAATCAGTTGAGGTATGTTGGTTGGACCGATGCTCAAGTTGTTCAGAAAGATTTTCTATCGTATCAATTGTAAAACTTTCATCAGTTGCAAGAGGATGTTTTATAAAAGGATGCCATGCCCCTTCGAGTGTTTCGTAATTTAATAAAAAGAATTGTGGTTCTTTTTCTCGGGAAGAATCATCAGCGACATGCTTAAGTAATTCAAATACGATTATATTTGCTAACATTGCAGATGGAAGTGGTGAAAATGATGCTGATGAATGTTCATTTTGTAAAGTCGTTTCATGTAGCCGGTGCCATGCGGACTCCCAGCATTCTTCACGATTAGCTGTTACGATAGGGCCGGCTATACCAAGTGCTGATAAACAGACGGCAGGTATGAAGTTCTTTCCTACTTCTCTACAAATCGTGTGAACTGCTCTTAGGCCTTCAATATCTCCATTTTGAGAAACATACAAAATCCAGTCGAAAGGCTCGAACACTTCATGCAGGGGACGATCAATTGTCGTATCTATTTCCTGAACAAGGACATGATCATCAACTTCATGTGCAAGTTCTACTAGCTCATGAATGCGATCGTAATTTGTTTCCTCATAATCTGTAACAAGGTAATGAAAGGTAGGTAATCCTGATTCTAATAAAGAAGAAACTAAGGAAGTAAGCATATCTCCAGAACCAATTATAAGGACGTTTGCCGCGCGATATGTTTCGAATTTTAGAGCGCCTGAATGAGAATCAGCTTCTAAAAATTCAATTTGTGAAGCGTATCTATCAAGTAATGCGCTATTTAATTCATGAGGTGCATCTTGACTTACATCCCGAACGAAACCATTTTCATATAAAATCTCTCCGATTTCAAATACACGATTTTGATAGGGGAGAGGGAGACCGTCGGTTATTTCTGCTAAAGAGTAATTACCGTTAAACATTGGCATTAATTTTTCAATCCAGTTGTAAATCCCATCACCGTCCATACGAAATGAACTGGCGTTATTTCGAAAATAGACACCCCCGTTTGAGTCGGGGAGGAAGAAAGTATCCTTATTAGCTTTAAGTTTTGCATGAATTGGAAGGTTATTCATTTTAATCCTCCTTACGTTTAGGCATACATTATTAGCTTATGTTATGAAATTTGTCCCGTATGAACGCAATAAAAAAAGGTTGTAGAATGATTCATTCTACAACCTTTAATAGATTATTAATCTATCAACCTTCTAATAATAATGATTTTGGATCTTCAAGCATATCTTTAACAGCAACAAGGAAGCTAACTGCTTCTTTACCATCAACAATACGGTGATCGTAAGATAAAGCGATGTACATCATTGGACGGTTTTCCATACGTTCTGCATCGATTGCAACTGGACGTACTTGGATTTTGTGCATTCCTAAAATACCAACTTGTGGGCTGTTTAGGATCGGTGTTGACATTAGAGAACCGAACACACCACCGTTTGTAATTGTGAATGTACCACCTTGTAGTTCTTTTAATGAAAGTTTGTTGTCACGTGCTTTCATACCTAAATTACGAATTTCACTTTCGATTTCAGCGAAGTTTAATTGGTTAGCATCGCGTACAACTGGTACAACTAATCCATCTGGAGCTGCTACTGCAATACCGATATCATAGAATTTTTTAATGATAAGCTCGTCGCCTTGAATTTCAGCATTTAATAATGGGAATTGTTTTAATGCTGCAACAACTGCTTTTGTGAAGAATGACATGAAGCCAAGACGTACATCATGTTTTTTCTCGAAAGCATCTTTACGCTCTTTACGTAATTCCATGATTGCAGTCATATCAACTTCGTTAAATGTTGTTAACATTGCAGATGTTTGTTGAACTTCTACAAGGCGTTTTGCAATTGTTTGACGGCGGCGGGACATTTTCACACGCTCAACTGGTTTTTCGAATTCCGTTTTTGCAACTGGAGCAGGAGCTGGACTTTTTGGAGCAGCTGGTGCTTCTTTTGGTGCTGCAGCATGAGCTTGTACATCGTGTGGTCTCACACGTCCAAGTGGATCTGTGCTACGTACGTCGTTTAAGTCGATTCCTAATTCACGAGCCATTTTTCTAGCAGCTGGTGATGCGATCGGACGGTTCGTATTTGGTAAACCTTGTAAAGTTGCAGCTTGCTCAGCATTTGGAGCCGCAGCTTTCGGTGCTTCAGTTGTTTCTTGTTTTGGTTGCTCAGCCACTGGTGCAGGTGTACTTACTGCAACTGGTGCTCCGTTTGCATCTAAAATTGCGATAGTTGCGCCAACTTCAACTGTATCCCCAGGTTCGCCTAGTAACTTCGATACAATACCTGAATCTTCTGCAATGATTTCTACATTGACTTTATCAGTTTCAAGCTCAACAACGCTGCCACCTTTCTCAACTTTGTCGCCTACGTTGATAAGCCATTGTGAGATAGTTCCTTCAGTAATAGATTCTGCAAGCTCAGGTACTTTAATTTCGATCATTTTAAATGTCCTCCCCTTATTTGCCTAACGGTGTGTTTTTTCTTCTTTTGTCTTCGGTAATCTCCATTTGTTAGCCCGCCCCCCGGGCAGAGTATCCGTCCAGGGAGCAAGCTAGAAATCTTCATTGTTACTTTTTAGTTGCTGAAAACTTCAATTTCTTGTTTATCTTGACGGAAGTTATACTTCACATCTAAAGCGTGTGCAACAATTAGTTCTTGCTCAGCTTTGTGAGCGAATGGATCGCCACCAGATGGGCTAGAGCGATCTGGACGTCCAATATAACCTGTTTTCACTTTATCTCCAGCAAGTTCGAACAGAATTGGAGCCATGTAATGCCATGCGCCCATATTACGAGGTTCTTCTTGAACCCAAATAATTTCTTCTAAGTTTTTAAAGCGTTTAATAATAGATTGAACTTTCTCAGCAGGGAATGGGTACAGCTGTTCAATACGAACGACATGAACTTCATCTAAGTTGTATTCATGTTTACCAGACTCAATTTCTGCAGCTAAGTCAATCGCCATTTTACCTGTGCTTAAAACAAGACGTTTTACTTTGTTTGGTTTCGTGCCAAGGTTTTCTTGTTCTAGAGCAGGTTGGAAACGTCCTTCGCTTAACTGACTAGCAGTTGAAAGCGTAAGTGGGTGACGTAATAAACTCTTCGGCGTCATCAATACTAACGGTCGAACAGCTTCTGTTCCTAAGATAGATGCTTGACGACGTAAAATATGGAAGTATTGTGCCGCGCTCGTTAAGTTTGCAACTGTCCAGTTATTCTCAGCAGCTAACTGTAAGAATCGCTCTGGACGTGCACTAGAGTGCTCTGGTCCTTGACCTTCATAACCGTGTGGTAATAGAAGAACTAAACCAGATTTTTGACCCCATTTTGCTCTTCCAGCTGAAACATATTGATCAAATAATGCTTGCGCAGTATTTGAGAAGTCACCATATTGCGCTTCCCACATAACAAGAGTTTCTGGAGCGAATACGTTATAACCATACTCGTAACCAACAACAGCAGCTTCTGATAACGGACTGTTATGAACAGAGAAGGATGCATTAATGTTTGGTAAGCGATGCAATGGTGAATATGTTTCATTTGTATCCGTATCGTGTAATACGATATGACGGTGCGCGAATGTACCACGCTGTGAATCTTGACCAGTTAAACGAATTGGCGTACCTTCTTGTAAAATAGAAGCGAATGCTAATGACTCAGCAAGTGCCCATTCAATTTTACCGTTCTCTTCAAGAGCATCTTTACGGCGCTCAAGAATTTTCTTCACTTTTGGATATACGTTAAAGCCTTCTGGCCAAGATAGTAGACCTTCATTAATTGCGCGAAGTGAGTCAATCTCAACACCAGTATCAATTGGCTGAATGCCTTTTGCAACAACATCTGGTACTTTAACATGAATTGTTGCATCGCTCGTATCAGCTGGTGGTACTTGTGCATAGTCAGATTTTAATTGCTCTTGTATAAACTGTGTAATTGTTTCAACCTCATCTGCATTTAGAACACCAGCAGTTTGTAATTGGTCTGCATAAATCGCTCTTACAGTTGGGTGGTTTTTAATCTTTTTGTATACTTGTGGTTGCGTAACTGCTGGGTCATCCATTTCGTTATGACCGTAGCGGCGGTAACCAATTAAATCGATTAAGAAGTCTTTTTTGAACAATGTACGATATTGAATCGCAAGGTTAGCAGCAGCAAGACAAGCTTCTGGATCATCAGCGTTCACGTGAACAATTGGAATATCGAAACCTTTTGCAAGGTCACTTGAATATTTCGTAGAACGAGAATCATAGCTATCAGTTGTAAAACCAACTGCATTGTTTGCGATAACATGAATTGTTCCGCCTGTTTGATACGCGTTCAATCTGCTTAAGTTCAATGTTTCAGATACAATACCTTGACCAGGGAATGCAGCATCACCATGAACTAAAATTACGAATGATTTTGAAGTGTCTTGTTCTGGAAGACCAGATTTTTTACGATTCTCTTGAGCCGCACGTGCGAAACCTTCCACAACAGGGTTAACGAACTCAAGGTGACTCGGGTTATTTGCCAATGTAACGCGAGTGCTAACTTCTTCGTTACTAACGACTTGTTCTCTACCTAAATGGTATTTTACGTCGCCAGTCCAGCCAGAGTTAGCCACTGCGCCTTCTATTTTTGCATGTTTGAACTCAGCAAACATGTGACTATATGGTTTTTCTAATACGTGTGCAAGTACGCTTAGACGACCGCGGTGAGCCATACCAATCATGACATCTTCTACGCCGCTTTTAGCACCTTCTAGAACAATTTCATCTAGAACAGGTACAAGCATATCAACGCCCTCGATAGAGAAACGCTTTTGCCCAACGAATGTTTTATGCAAGAATTGCTCGAAACCTTCAACAGCTGTTAAACGTTTTAAAAGAGCAGTTCGTTTTTTATTTGATAGTGGTTGACGCAATGAATTTGATTCCACCATTTGATGCAACCACGCGCGTTCTTCACTATCTTGTATATGAGAAAATTCATAAGCTAAAGATTTTGTATAAACGTCTTTTAATCTATGAATTACATCAAGTGCAGTGTGAATACCTTCTGGTGCATCTTGCCATACTGTCTTTGCTGGAATCGCTTTCAAGTCAGCATCGCTCAGTTCGTTCATTGCTTTCTCAAGAAGAGATTGTCCATTTGCAGCATCTTCCATCGGATTGATGTGAGCCAACGTATGCCCGAAAGAACGAATCTGTTCAACAAGCTGAACGACTTTAAGAATTTTTTCAATGTTCCCTGTGTTTTGAGGAGAAAAATGTGTTGCTGTGTTGTCCCCTGTTACGACATCATCTTGAAACGAAGGAGCTCCAAAAATTTCAAAAAGCTCTTGTAATTCCGGATCAACAGAACCTGCTCCAGTTACGTAAAGATCATACTGCTCAATAACATAACCAAGGTTCGGACCGTGGAACTTGGCCCAAGGGTTTGTCGTTGTATTCTTCCTCGTCATTTGTTTAAACCTCCCAATGCATATAATCCTTTTCCTTACAAAAGGTGCATTTTGCTCTTTTCAATAATTGATGAACCAATAATCAATGTAAATCTTTTCTTTACTCTTATGTTATTACAATAATTTACATAATACCAAACACTATTACTTATCTGTTTTGTAAAAAAACATTCACAATAACTTATCACCCAAGTTAATCTTTCATGTTATAAAGTAATTTTACAGAAAAACAGGGTGGATATATTTGGTATACCTACACGAATAACTAAAATTGTTGCATGTAAATATAAGTATAATAGTTAGAATGTTTCGATAAAATCGAGTTCGAATTATGTATATTGAAATAATAAGCGCTTTCATTGATATTATACAACAATATAACGGAATATAGTATAAAAAATAAAAAATTATGAATTTATCGTAAACTTTATTTAGATAGTGTTAAATATTGAAAGGAAAGTGAAGGATTTCTACAAAAAAAGTTGCTAAACATAAAAAATGCTTCATAAACAGTTAGTTTCTATAAATATGACGAAAAACACCGTAAAACCAATAACGCATTTCGTAGAATAAAGAGATCAATGAAATATTTTAAAAGGATAAAACAAATAGGGAGATATTAAATTTTAAAAAAAGAGAGGAGGAGATATAGTAACGGTTATTTAAAGTGTTCCGCGTTTCATTTCAAAATAGACGTGCTGAAACTGAAAAAGTTTCTTCTATATAAATAGAGTGAAAAATGAACAAAACGAATGTAAAGGAAACTTGACGTAAAGCTTGCTTTACATATATACTCGGTATAAGGGAGGAGGGAGAAATTTCCTTGGAAAATAAAATGGTCGAATATCGAAAAAAATTTGGACTATCTCAAGAAAAATTGGCTGAGAAACTTGGAGTTTCTAGGCAAACTATCATTTCAATTGAAAAGGGAAAATACGATCCATCACTTCCGTTAGCATTTGAAATAGCAAAAACATTTCAGACAACGATAGAACATGTATTTATTTATGAAAGAAAAGAAGAGGGGGAATAAAGATGAACTATTCACAAAAGTACTTCGTTATCATGGGAATTATTTTTCTATTCATGAGTGGATTTATGATATTAACAGGTATAATGACGCATTCTGCACCACCGGCTCCAACGTATACAGTACTTGCGATGATGATTATGTGTTTCTGCTTAAGTTACTTACACCCGCAATTTAAAGAAAAAGATGAGCGAATGAAACTTATTCGTTATAAAGGAATGTTCTTCAGCTTTTTTGCATTAGCAGCATATTATCTTCTTTTCTCTTTCGGCTTAAACTTAAAAATAATTACACTATCTGCTACTGAACTATTGAACATATTAATGGCACTTACGATGAGTACAGTTTTTATCTCATTTGTTGTTTTATCGAAAAGATATTAAGATGGAAGAGAGAAAGGAAGATTAACATATGCAAATGATGTATGCTTTTGGCATTGGACTTGTATTATTTTTAGCTGTATTCTTATTTATTCGTAAAGACGTTCAAGGTGGGACGTTAACGAAAAGAGGCTTTTATAAAATGATCGGCTGTTTAGTCGTTATGTTTATAGCGATCATTGTAATGATCGTTTTAATAAATCAATCACTATAGAATGAACCTTACTTGAGTAAGGTTTTTCTTTTTGGTATAAAATCCGGAAATTCCCACTAAATCCATTTACTACATATAATAGATATTATATAATTTAATAAAATGATAGATAGGGGGCATAGTATATGAATAAAAAGACTAGCTTCTTTTTATTAACATGCCTACTACTTATAGCTAGTATTACTTATATAATATGTAACAAACGAGAACAAGTGCCACCTATGTTAGTATGGGAGGGTCAAGAATACTCCGTTACGAATGAACCTGCCGAAGCTGAAAAAGTTGGACAAAGGCTCGGAGAAGTAACAAAGAAAATCGAAACAAGTAAAAAACCTACTAAAAATAGTGAATCCAACACATTACAAGAAAAAACAGAAGTATTCACAATGATAGAAGAAGAAAAAGGTACTCACTCACCTTTAATCATCAAGGAGCCTTATAGTGATGAATATAGAGTAGTAAGACCGATGTTATATGTACTATAAAGTGAAAAGGAGACTCATATGCAGACAGTAACTTCATACCCATGGTCGTTAAGAAAAATGTTTGTTTTTTTCCTTTGCTTCGTCCTTCCGCCAATCGGTGCGATTTATATTTTGATGAATAGAGAAGCACTCCAAAAGAGAGACTTCATTTTATATGTATTATTTGCTGCTATTAATATATCGCTTTGGTTATCACTTATGATCTTTGATCGGAGTATGTGGATGGTAGCGGGGCATTATGTGTTTGGAGCAGTTGTTATTGTATTTTCGAATATGAATAAGAGATAAGCCAGCAACCTTACAGTTGCTGGTTTTTTATTTTGCTATTTATAATGAAGAAACAAATTTTTAATAGAGAGTAGTGGGCGTTATGAGATGGAAAGAGGGAACATTTGAAAAAGTAGAAACGAATGACTCATCTATTGAGCAAATTATAAACACGTTTAAGGAACAAAACTTAAATGGTGGCGCAATAATAAGCTGTTTCAAAGTGCATAACGAAAATTTTTTCAAAGAAATACCACATTCGAAAGATGGACACGAGCACTTCTTTAGAAGAATCTTCAACTCTTTAGATATAATCAATAACTTAGAAGAGTTAAAAATACATACATCAGAAAAATATAAGTTTCGTTTTAAAGAGCAACTGGCAGTCATACTTGATGGAAGCATTGCCGCTCAAATTTTGTGGGGCGGGGCATATGAAGGATTTAAGGAACGACCAGTTATCGCAAAGCAATTAGCGGTCAATGTATGTCAATATATGTTTCAAGATCGATACGAAGATATTAAAGTGTTCGAAAGCTATCACCCTTGGACAGATTGGTTTTACGATGTTGCGTGGGATATTACTTGGATGGTGTTAGATAGTACGGAGCATAAAATGTGGTTAGTTTGTGCTACGGATACGGATTGATAGAAGAGGGCCTTGTAGGAATGCTGCAAGGCTCTTTATCTTTTGGGAATGAATAGAAAATGAATCATATAAATGCTATACTAAAAAATGTTTGTAATGTCAGTTTCATACTATTATATAGTGATGACTTACTAGAAAAGATAAGAGGAGAATAAACGTGAAAAAGATACAGAAATTATTGCTGTTAATGATGGTAGTAGGATTAACCGTAGGTGTTTTAGCAGGATGTGCAAATCCGAAAGATACGACAGAAGAATTTTTAACAGCGATACAAAAAGGTGATGTAGAAAAAGCTCGTACATTTGTTGAGAGTGACAAGGAATTTAATAAACTAAATGAAAAAACAGATGATGCTGAGGCAAAAGAAATGCTGAGTGCAATTACGAAAAACTTTAAATTTGAAAAGCCAGAAGAAGTATCGAAAAAGGATGACAAAGCAGAAGTGAAAGTGAAAATTACATCTGCTGATCTATCCGTTGCTGTAACAAAAGCAGTGGGAGAAGTTATGCCAATGGCCTTCGCAAGCGCCTTTAGTGAAGACAAAGAGCAATCTGAAAAAGCAATCGAAAAAACGATGACATCAGCAATCGTCAAACACTTATCAGATAAAGATGCAATCATGGCAACTCGCGAAGTTACATTGAACTTAAAGAAAAACAAAGATGGCGACTATAAAATTGTTGCAGATGATAACTTGAAAGAAGTATTATTTGCCAATGCGAAGTCTTTGGAGAAGATGTTTGGCGGGAAGTGATTGACTTAGATAAAAAAGAGAAACCATATCACGTAGAAAGTTGATATGGTTTCTCTTTTTTTATGACCCCGGAGAGGCTCGAACTCAGGATCTTCATCTACTATCATCTTTCATGGTTATAGCAGATGATAGGGGATGAAAGTTGTTGTAGCTCCGTTCCATAGAGATACTATACAGGAAACAGTTGATAGGCATACCTCTTTAGTTTTATTTAGAAAGATAGGATAGGTCTACGTATTTAATAGTAGAAATAATTTTGTAGAATGGGACTAGATGATATTACAGAGTTAGCGCGAATGCATAAGTTATAAATTCAAGTACCGAAAGGGCAACTTTGAGGAGAAAAAGACTTCGGAGTTTTAAGATTATATAAAATATTCTTAGTTGCAACAATTCTATTGTGGTAAAATATTCTATATGAAAATTAAAAAGGGGAAAGGCTTATGGGCTTAATAAAAATTACTCCAGAGCGTTTGGAGCAATCTGCTAAGTTGGTACAAGATATAAGACAAACTTTAGACAATATACACAAAGATCTTTATAACCAAACAGAATACATAGCGTCTCAGTGGACAGGTGCAACCAGTCAAAATTTCTATCAAATGTTTAATGAAGCGAAACCAAGGATTTTTGAAGTTAATAATCTATTGGATAAAATTTCAGAAGAACTCAAACGTTCTGCCAAGAAATTCCGTGAAGCAGATCAAATGAATTATATGATAGCGAAGGCAAAATCCAAAAAAGATGTAGAATATTTAAAAGGTAGTATGGATGCGGAATTTGGTGATGGTAGAATTTCACTTAAAGGTAGTGGAACTGTGATGAATGCCGAACATGAATTATTTGATAATGCAAACTTTACCTTTAAAGCATTAAACGGTTCAGCAGAATTCAACATACCATATACTGTCGAGGCTGCTAAAGAAGATGTTTTACAACGAAATATTATAGGGGTGAAAATAGAAGGTGCTGTTGCAGAAGAGACGATAGCTCATAAATATAATTCTTCTAAAGGTTTTGGAGAGGAGTTAACTCTCACTAGCAAACAAGGAGTAGCTTCTTATGTACAGGGGATTGAAGGATTTTCTATTAAAAGTGAAAACATGATAGCTTTGCAAGTATACGAAGCGGAAATTACAAAGATTAAGATACCTGACTACATCCCTGTATTAGGTAAATACGATGTAGATGTTAAAGGTGAAATCATACTGGGTGGATATGGTTATAAAATCCGTGCAGGTGAAGAATCAGGATTTTCTGCGACAGCACCTAATGGTTATGGTGGAGGATTCTCATTTAAATTTAAGAAGGAAGAGTGAGGATGAGGTTAAAATGCGTAGAGTCACACAAATAGTAATATGTATTGCAGCAGTACTATTAATTACACTAGCTATGATAAATGGAGAAACGTGGAAAGATAAAATTGTTATCTCGCTGGCTGTTCTTGTATTTACTGGATTTTCTCTAGTATGGAACTCATTTGTTATAAATCTTATGGAAAAAATCAATAAAAAAAAGGAGAATAAATAAATGAAACTTTTACCGATTGGAACAGTTGTGAAGCTAGAAGATATAGAACAATTTGTGATGATTATTGGAAGAATGGTTACTTCAGCGGATAATCGTGATTTTGATTATATAGGTGTTCCTCACCCAGTTGGCTATCTAGGTGATGAAAAAGTATTATGTTTTAATCATGATAAAATTATAGAGGAAATGCATAGAGGGTATATGACTGAGAGTGAATTGGTTCTACGTGAGAAATTAGTAGAATTGTAAAAAGAAACGTAAATCTTAAGGATATGATAGGAGAAACAAAATGGGGAAGATAATGAGAATTATTGTAATTATTGGTATCCTTATTCCTCCAGCGTTACTGTGGAGTGCACCTGATATTCCTCTAAATGATAAACTGCTGTTTACAGGTTTACAACTAACTGTAGGATTCACCACAGTAGTAGTGTTAGAGGTTATATTTAGAAATCGAAAAAAGAAGAGGGCAAAATAGATATAAATTGTATAGAATGGCAGATAAGAATATTGGTGGTTAATCATCTCAATAAAAGAAGCTAACAGAAGCAGGGAGAACTCCTTGCTTTATTTTTTGTATAGAATTGCTAAGTAGAGTATCGTTAAATTAGGATATCTGAAGGGGGGATAGGGATCTGAGTTAGATAAACGGTAGTCTTAAGAGTTATCTAACTGATTTCAATGAGTGTAAAAACTATAATTTTAATTACTATACAAACTTAAGTAGCATTTTCTTTTCAGTCCTTTCTCAGTTTTATGGAAACAAAAAAGAGGACGCCCCCCTGAGCCAGCTGGTTTGCTGACTAGAAGTAGTCCTCTGTTAACTTGTGGTTTCTGATGGAGACCTCCACAGTTTTAGCTTTTGAGAATACCCCCTCAAGCCTTGATACTATTAGGTTTTATGACCCCGGAGAGGCTCGAACTCACGACCTCCACCCTGTCAAGGTGGCGCTCTCCCTGCTGAGCTACGGGATCTTCAACAATGCGTATGTAACAGCATCTTTAATCTTTATGCTAAAGTAATTATATATAATTAACTGAAATTTTACAATGTTTTTATATTAAACTTTGAAGGGAAAGTATTTTGAATCATGCTAGTCGTGTATTAAGGAATATATTAAGTAGAGAATGTACTGAAAAGTGAGTTCGAATAAAGCGGTTATATTATTTTTTTCGATACCAATCTAAAGGACCCTCATCACTTAAATCGACAAGAAAAGGGAATAAGAAATGTAAAGGTAAGCTAATAAGTTCTGGCATAGCGTTCAATGTTTTCTTTGATAGATACTGCCTTCCAAAACAATACGGACAATCTTTTTCAAATGTCACGAGTATCGACCATACATCTTTTACTTTCCATTTCGTTTTACAATACGTACAACGCGCCATAGAGTGCCTCCTCATGTTAAGGTTTCTTCTAGTATATTCCATTCTATTGTACGAAAGTCATTTGTATTTGGTGTGATAAAATGTAAGTTGTTTTATTTTTATGTGGATCTATTTAGTCACTTATGATCATTTACATACCGTTTGATATTTTTGCATGGTGATAGGTTTTCAGTTTTAATATGCAAATTGGCCAATATATCCTTTTTACAATTTACTTAAAATCATGTATAACAGAGATACAAGATTATTTTATAATTATTCAAGAGTAGAGGGAGAATTATTGTAATGGTAAGGAAAACGTTCAAGATGCGCGTATCTAGAAATAGAACGATTTCGATTAATGGCTCGATTCTTGATGTGGATATTACACATGATGAGTTTTTACAAGAGTTTGTTGAGTGGGTCGATTCTAAAGGCTGGTCGTTTATGGGGATAACAGATGAGATTACACCTGAGGAAGCTAGTCAAAATTTAATAGATTCATTGATTGATGAGAAGGATAAGAAAGAATAATTCCTTCTTATTTTTTATTGTATATTTATGTTCTTTATCGTAAAAGTATGATATAGTAAAAAACAGTGAATATTCTTCCAATTTAATACAAATTACATATGGATTGGTAGACTCAGTTTTTAAGCTGTGAGAGTATAGTGAAAAGGGAGAGTCATATGGTAAATTTTAAGAAAATTTTGGCTTTTATTACCGTTATTTGTTTATTTTTTTTGACACCTATGACGTTACGTGCTGAGACGAATGTTGGAGTGAATCCAGAGCAAGTGGCACCACCACCTGCGGAAGGGCCAAATGTTTTTAGCCAGTTTGCAACTGCGATTGATGCGAAAACAGGAGATGTTTTGTATGACAAAAATGCACATCATCGCGCATTTCCGGCGAGTATGACGAAAGTGTTAACAGCAATTTTACTTATGGAGCATACGAAGCCAGAGGATCAATTTACGTTTTCACAATTAGCATTAGATCAAGAGAAGAGTAATTATCAAATTGAGTTTCAACCTGGTGAGACGATTAATCGTAATACTGCGCTTATGATTTTAATGGTGCTGAGTGCGAATGATGTGTCGTATGCGATTGCGGAGCGCATTGGGGGAAGTGTTGAGAATTTCGCTCATATGATGAATGAAAAAGCGAAGCAATTAGGTGCTACAGATAGTCACTTTGTCACGCCAAACGGATTGCATGATCCGAACCATTATACAACGCCATTTGATATGGCAATGATAACGAGAGGTGTGCAAAAATATCCTGAGATTTTACAAGCGATGAATACGAAAAGAACGACAGTTACGACATCTAGGCAGACGGTGTCTATTTTTAACAAGTCTACTTATTTTGAAAATCCATATAGCATTGGTGGTAAGACGGGTTTTACAAATGAAGCGCGTAATACACTCGTTTTATTAAATGAGAAGGATGGCAATCGTATTATAAATGTAGTAATGGCTTCTCAAAGGCCTGAGATTTATGAAGATTTGAAGCAGATGGCGGACTATTCTTTCGGTCAATTTGTGAAGCAAACTGTACTAGATAAACATAGCTGGCATCAAAAGGCAACGTATTTAAATAAAGATATTGATAGCGAGCTTGAAAAAAGTGCAGAGCTTATGCTTAAGAAAGATGAAGGGAAGAATGTGAGGACGATTTTCCGTGCGGCCTCATTAGATAAAGATTCTTTATATCATAAAGGAATTCATCGTGGTGAAGTAGTTGGGGCAGTTGATATTACGAAAAATAATCAAACAATTGCGACGGTAAATGTTCTTTCTAAAGAAGATGTTACTTTTGCGATGCCTAAAAAAGATACGGCTGAGCCTGAAGTAAATGAATCAAATGTGAAAATAATAAGCATTGGGATAGGTGCCGTTGTATTATTGGGAGCCATTTTATTTGTAGTGCTACGCCGAAATACAAAAGGAATGAAATCAGAAGAAAAATAAAATACTAGTTAAAAGGCTGTGAAGAGACTTTGTCACAGTCTTTTTTATATATTTAAAATAACTAATAATTGTAAATTTTCTTATTGCATTTATGTATTGTTCGTTATATTATTTATTTGTGTTCTTGTTAAAGAACAAGGTGTGTATTATATACTTCAAATAATATAAAACAACGGAGAGGGAGAGAAATGATGAAATTCGTTTGGAAGATTATTAGCAACGTTATCTCATTTGTTTTATTTGCATTGATGATTTGCTTAGCTTTTGTAGTTATTTCTTCAAAAGCGAGCGGTGGGGATCCAACAGTGATGGGATATCAATTTAAATCAGTGTTATCAGGGTCGATGGAACCAACATTTTTAACAGGATCAATCATTGCGATAGAGCCGACGAAAGATGGTTCTAAATATCAAAAAGGCGATGTTATTACTTTTAAAGAGAAAGATGAAAAAATTATCACTCACCGTATTATCGGTGTGAAAGATACAAATGGAAAAGTAATGTATGAAACAAAAGGGGATAACAACAACGGTGCTGATTTAGAACCAGTACTTGCGGAGAATGTCATTGGGAAATATGCGGATATTACAGTTCCTTATGCAGGGTATGCATTAAATTATGCGAATTCAAAAGCTGGAGCTGCTTTGCTTCTTATTATTCCAGGAATCTTTTTACTAGGCTATTCAGCGATTTCTATTTTTGGTGCTATTCGTAGCATTGACGGAGAAAAGAAAGAGAAAAAAGTAGAACAATCCGTCTAGTTCATTTGGTTATACTTTCCGTTTAGGAAGTTGACAAATATATAAATCAAGGGGATATGGACATGACTTTAAAGAAAAAATTAGGGATGGGTATCGCATCAGCAGTATTAGGAGCAGCACTAGTTGGCGGAGGAACATTTGCATACTTTAGCGATAAAGAAGTGTCAAACAATACATTTGCGTCTGGAACACTTGATTTAGCGCTGAACCCATCAACAATTGTGAAAGTGGATAATTTAAAACCAGGTGATACAATTGAAAAAGAATTTAAATTAGAGAATAAAGGTACATTAGATATTAAAAAAGTATTATTAACTACAGAGTATGATGTAGAAGATGTGAAGAATGATAATAAGAAAGACTTTGGCGAAGACATTGAAGTAGTTTTCTTGAAAAATATTGATAAAAAAGATGAAGTAATTAAGAGAACGACATTGAAAGATTTGAAGAGTAAAACAGTGACTGCTGCAGAAAATGATTTAGTAAGTTGGTTATGGCCTGAGAAAGGTATTAAAGCAGGAACTAATGATTCATTTAAAGTGAAATTCCACTTTATTAATAAAAATGAGCCTCAAAATGAATTCCAAGGTGACAAACTTCAATTAAAATGGACATTTGAAGCACAACAAGGCGATGGAGTGGAAAAAAAATAAGCAGAAAAAGAGACTATCAAAAATGATAGTCTCCTTTTCTGCTAAAAGGGAAATGTAAAAAGAAAGATAATTTCTTATATCATTTTATAATTCACTTTATTATAATAAAGGTATAGTTCTTGATAAAGAACGAGTTGTTCGATAGGAGAGATTAAAATGCTGAAGCCACCTCGCAAATTCAAAAAGATGCTTATATTGCCATGTTTGTGTTCTATTACTTTTTATTTAGGCTCTCAAATGATGACTTATACAGAAGCAGCTTTCATTCATGAAACGAAAGTAGCGGCTACAATTTCTACAGCAAGTATTTTTCCAAAAACAGTGGATCAATTATCAGAACAAGCTAAGCAGCATAAGGAAGTTATTTTACATGAGTATGAAGAGATGAAATCAAAAGCAACGGTCACCTCCACGCAAGAGTTAGAACAGGCGCTTGTTAAGTGGAAGCAAGGGCGTGAGAAAATAGTTGCGGAAAGAGAATTGTTACAAAAAGTATATGTATCAATAGAAAGCTCTTATAATCAAGTGCAAGAAGAGTTAAAAGGTGGCAATACAACCGAGTCGAATAAGCAGGTATTCTCGTATGTGAATACTGGTTTTCATATAGTGAAAGATAATTGTGAGTATGTTGATAAAGAGGTAAAGTTACAGGTGATTGATAAACAAATTCAAGATTTTGAGAAATTACTAGTAGAGGAAACAGCAAAACAAGTGAGTGAGGCTACGAAACAAGAAGAAGCGAAAAAGCTAGAAGAGAGTAAGAAGCAAGAAGAAGCGAAAAAGCTAGAGGAGAGTAAGAAGCAAGAAGAAGCGAAAAAGCTAGAGGAGAGTAAGAAGCAAGAAGAAGCGAAAAAGCTAGAAGAGGGTAAGAAGCAAGAAGAGGCGAAAAAGCTAGAGGAGAGTAAGAAGCAAGAAGAGAGTAAGAAACATGAATAGTAAGTAAAATACAGCAATATTACAGAGCGAATAGGTGAGAGAGCATTGCGACTCACCTATTCGGCGTGTTCTCTTAATTTTAACAATACACGTCAAAATCTAGCGGATACGAGAAAACTAGTTGGCCGCATGATGGTGAAAGATACTAATTGGTATGGATAGTGAAAATTAATTGACAATTTTCTTTATTTCTCAACTTTTTTTCGAAAATTTAAAATAATATTGAGAAATAAAAATAACTGAAAATACTAATAAAAAAATGTTGTATTTATATAGTGTTGTTCGTTATAATGAACTTAAGGTTTTTAAAAGAGAACGAATATTAGCTAAGCTAATATAGTTTTCTTTATGTTCCTTATTGAAAAATAAGGGGTAAAAATATAAAAAACGGCTAGGGGGAATTGATTGTGAGTCTGAAAAAGAAATTAGGTATGGGAGTTGCATCAGCGGCACTGGGGTTATCTTTAATTGGTGGAGGAACATTTGCATACTTTAGCGATAAAGAAGTATCAAATAATACATTTGCAGCTGGGACGTTAGATCTTACATTAGACCCTAAAACGCTTGTAGATATTAAAGATTTAAAACCAGGGGATAAAGTAAAGAAAGAGTTCTTATTAAAGAATAGCGGTTCGTTAGCAATTAAAGATGTACAATTAGCGACAAAGTATACTGTGAATGACTTGAAAAAAGATAACGCCGGTGAAGACTTTGGTCAGCACATTAAGGTGAACTTCATTTGGAATTGGGATAAACAAAGTGAGCCTGTATACTCAACAACATTAGCTGAGTTACAAAAAGAAAATCCAGATGTTTTAGCTAAAGCAATCTTTGCTCCTGAATGGGGAGAAAGTGGTGGTTTAGCAGCTGGTACTGACGATTACTTATGGGTAGAATTTGAATTCGAAGATAAAGGTGATCAAAATAAATTCCAAGGTGATTCATTGAGCTTAGAATGGACATTCAATGCTCACCAAGGAGAAGGCGAATCAAGAGAATAAATCAAAAAGCGGGGAATCCCCGCTTTTTTTTATAAAGAAAAAAGAAGTGCCGGTTGTAAGCACTTCTTTCTATTTATTATTTTTGATCGTGCTTCCACTTTGTAAACTCAAGAAATTCACGAAATTGTTCTTTGGAGACACCTGAGCTCATCGCATCTTTAACGAGTTGTGTCCATTCGGAGTCTAAATGATTTTCCTTTGTTGTTTCATCATGAAGTAGAGTATCAACTGGAATTTGTAGAACTGCTGCGATTTTTTCAAGAAACTGAATGGAAGGGTTTTTTTGTAAATTTCGTTCTATAGAACTAATGTAAGATTTAGCAACACCAGCTTTTTCGGCAAGTTCAGTTAATGAAATACCTTTTTGTAAGCGAAGGCGTTTTATACGTTCTCCAATCATATTTGCGCACCTTTCTATCAATATGTAGTCGTCTTATGATGTCATTATTATAACATAAACTTCGTTAAAAAGAACAAGCCTATTGAGCCTGACTGGATGGCTTCATACGTTGGAAAAAATGTTCGATATCTTGCAGGGCGATACCAGCGTCTAGAGCTTCAAGTATTAAATCAATCCATTCTTGATCCAATGCGTCAGTCTTATCTTTGTACAAATGTAATTCCTCCCTAATTATCGGTCATAACTGCTGCTACAGAATATATGATAATACAATCGCATTTTGTGTTTTATATAGTGAATTATCAAATATTTTGTAGATAAAACAAAGATAAAATCCCCATTAAATTCCCTCTATGGCGATTATAAAGTTTCTGACAAATATTTTCAATATTTTCAGAAAACATTGTTGAATTGTGATATATTCGTATACTAACTATGAAATTTTTACAAATATATTAAAAAAATTACATAATATAACTAAATATTGAAAAAATATTGAATTTTTAATAAAATTCAATATGTAATACATATTATTTATTAGGGGAGGAAATAAGGGATGAACAAGAAACCGTTCAAAGTTTTGTCATCAATCGCTTTGACAGCTGTATTAGGTCTTTCATTCGGAGCGGGTGGCCAGTCTGTATATGCTGAAACACCTGTGAATAAGACAGCTACGAGCCCAGTTGATGATCATTTAATTCCAGAAGAACGTTTAGCAAATGCGCTAAAAAACCGTGGGGTAATTGATTCGAAAGCTTCAGAGACAGAAACAAAGAAAGCTGTCGAAAAATATGTAGAGAACAAAAAGGGTGAAAATCCTGGGAAAGAAGTATCAAATGGGGACCCACTTACGAAAGAAGCATCTGACTTTATAAAGAAAGTGAAAGATGCGAAAGCAGATACGAAAGAAAAGTTAGACAAACCAGCAACAGGAACACCTGCTGCGACAGGACCGGTCAGAGGTGGTCTAAATGGTAAAGTACCAACTTCTCCAGCAAAGGGAAAAGAATATAACGGTGAAGTTCGTAAAGATAAAGTACTCGTGTTACTTGTAGAGTACGCTGACTTTAAACATAACAATATTGATAAAGAACCTGGTTATATGTATACTGACGATTTTAACAAAGAACATTATGAAAAAATGTTATTCGGTAATGAGCCATTCGCATTAGAGGATGGCAGCAAAATCGAGACGTTTAAACAATATTACGAAGAGCAATCTGGCGGTAGTTATACAGTAGACGGAACAGTTACAAAATGGTTAACAGTTCCTGGTAAAGCTGCTGATTACGGTGCAGATGCTGCTACAGGTCATGATAATAAAGGGCCAAAAGGACCACGTGATTTAGTAAAAGATGCATTAAAAGCAGCTGTAGATAGCGGTATTGATTTATCAGAGTTTGACCAATTCGATCAATATGATGTAAATGGTGATGGAAACCAAAAACAACCGGACGGTTTAATCGATCACTTAATGATTATCCATGCGGGTGTTGGACAAGAAGCTGGCGGTGGTAAATTAGGTGACGATGCAATTTGGTCACATCGCTGGACTGTTGGACCAAAACCATTCCCAATTGAAGGCACACAAGCGAAAGTTCCATATTGGGGCGGAAAGATCGCAGCATTCGACTACACAATTGAACCAGAAGATGGCGCAGTTGGTGTATTCGCACATGAATATGGTCATGATTTAGGTCTTCCAGATGAGTATGATACAGACTATACTGGTGATGGTGAACCAATTCAAGCTTGGTCTGTTATGAGTGGTGGAAGTTGGGCGGGTAACATTGCAGGAACAACGCCAACAAGTTTCTCGCCGCAAAATAAAGAGTTTTTCCAAAAAACAATCGGTGGTAACTGGGCAAATATCGTAGAAGTAGATTACGAGAAATTAAATAAAGGTATCGGTCTAGCAACATATTTAGATCAAAGTGTTACGAAATCTAACCGCCCAGGTATGATTCGTGTTAACTTGCCAGATAAAGATATAAAAACAATTGCTCCAGCATTTGGAAAGCAGTATTACTACAGCACAAAAGGTGACAATCTTCACACAAAAATGGAGACGCCACTGTTCGATTTGACAAATGCAACGACTGCGAAATTTGATTTCAAGTCATTGTATGAAATTGAAGCAGAGTATGATTTCCTTGAAGTGCATGCTGTAACAGAGGATGGCCAAAAAACATTAATCGAAAAACTTGGTGAGAAAGCAAATAGTGGCAATGCACATTCAACAAATGGAAAATGGATTGACAAATCATACGATTTAAGCCAATTCAAAGGCAAGAAAGTAAAATTAACATTTGAGTACATTACAGATGGTGGTTTAGCATTAAACGGTTTCCTACTTGATAATGCATCACTAAATGTAGACGGTAAAGTAGTATTCTCTGATGATGCAGAAGGTACACCGCAGTTCAAATTAGATGGGTTCGCTGTATCTAATGGAACAGAGAAGAAGAAACATAACTATTATGTAGAGTGGAGAAACTATGTTGGTTCAGATAACGCATTGAAATATGCTCGTGGTCCAGAATACAACACAGGTATGGTTGTATGGTATGCAGACTCAGCTTATACAGATAACTGGGTTGGTTTACATCCAGGACATGGTTTCCTTGGCGTAGTTGATTCTCATCCAGAAGCAATTGTTGGAACTTTAAACGGTAAACCAACAGTAGCAAGTAGTACACGATTCCAAATCGCTGATGCGGCGTTCTCATTCGATAAAACGCCGGCTTGGAAAGTTGTATCTCCAACGCGCGGAACGTATACGTATAATGGCTTAGCAGGCGTACCGAAGTTTGATGATTCGAAAACGTATATTAATAAACAGATTCCAGATGCAGGACGTATTTTACCGAATCTTGGCCTGAAGTTTGAAGTAGTAGGACAAGCCGATGATAATTCTGCAGGTGCTGTTCGTTTATATCGTTAATATAGTAAAACTACCGAAAGATTTTCTTTCGGTAGTTTTTTTGTGAGCAATGAATTTTATATAAAAGAAGAAATTATATATAATGTAACTTTATGAATAGAAATTTATTAAATATGAAGTCTATATAAATAATGAAAGAATTGGATAAAAATAGTGGGAGAAGGTGAATGAATGAGTGTTTCTTCTATTGTAAATAAACAAAAGGCATATTTTTATAATGGTCATACGAGAAGTATAGAAGTGAGAAAGAATAATTTGAAGAAGCTTTATGAAGGCATTCAGCGCTTTGAAGAAGAAATATTTCAGGCATTGAAATTAGATTTAAATAAGTCAGTTCATGAGTCGTTTACAACGGAAGTTGGATATGTATTAAAAGAAATTTCCTTTCAATTGAAGCATATTTCATCGTGGAGTAAACCGAAGCGTGTTCGAACAGCACTCACTCATTTTGGATCAAAGGGGAAAGTAGTGCCTGAACCGTACGGTGTGACACTTATTATTGCACCGTGGAACTATCCGTTTCAATTAGCAATTGCACCTCTTGTAGGAGCGTTGGCGGCTGGAAATACAATCGTTTTAAAGCCGTCAGAGCTAACGCCAAACGTTTCCAAAGTGCTTATGAGAATGTTAGAGGAAATATTCCAAGAAGAGCTTGTAGCGGTAGTAGAAGGTGGTGTAGAAGAGAGTACGGAATTGCTACGGGAACCGTTTGATTATATTTTCTTTACAGGTAGTGTTGGTGTTGGAAAAGTTGTGATGGAAGCAGCAGCGAAACGGTTGACGCCACTCACGTTAGAACTTGGCGGAAAAAGCCCGTGTATTGTACATAAAGATGCAAAAATAGATGTAACAGCAAGAAGAATTGTGTGGGGGAAATTTTTAAATGCAGGGCAAACGTGTGTAGCGCCTGATTATATGTATGTGCATACTTCGGTGAAAGGACAGTTAATCGAGGCATTACGACACGAGATTGCGGAGCAGTATGGGAAAGAACCTTTGCAAAATGACAATTATGTACGAATTGTGACTGAACGTCATTTTGAACGTTTATGTACATTTTTGAAAGATGGTAAAACGGTAATCGGCGGGAACTATAAAAAAGAAACTTTACATATAGAACCAACAGTGTTAACGAATGTTACATGGCAAAGTACTGTTATGGAAGATGAAATTTTTGGTCCGATTTTACCAATTATAGAGTACGACAACATAGAAGAGGTAATTGGCACAATTCAGCAACATCCAAAGCCGTTAGCGTTATATGTATTTTCTGAAGATAAAGAAGTACAAAAGAAAGTGACGAGTAATATTTCATATGGCGGAGGCTGTATTAATGATGTTGTCTATCATCTTGCAACGCCATATTTACCTTTTGGTGGCGTTGGAAGTAGTGGATTAGGTAGTTATCATGGGGAAGAAAGTTTTCGGACTTTTTCACATTATAAAAGCATTTTAGCCCAATCTACGGCATTCGATATGAAAATTCGTTACTCTTCTACAAAAAGTGCTTTAAAATTCATACGAAAGTTGTTAAAATGATGATGGTGTTTATCAGTAGGCGTAGCCGTATGATAATAGCCCCTTCGCAATGGAAGGGGTTTTTCTGTTCGACACATGTATCGTGGGAAAATGAATCAAACATACTACATAAAGAATAGAAGAGAACGCAGCTAAACAACCATTTTTGTTTGGATCGAAACAAAAAATAGTCTATAGAACATAAATATTTATTCATGAATATAAAAATTAAAATTTAAGGTAGATAGGACGGGAAAATGAAAAAGATTATTAAAGTTGAAGCAGTAGAAAAACATTTTGGAAATCAAGTGATTATCCCACCTCTTTCTTTAGACATTAAAGAAGGGGAATTTTTAACGATTTTAGGGCCGAGTGGTTGTGGGAAAACAACGTTACTTCGCATGATCGCAGGTTTTGAAACGCCAACTAAAGGGAATCTTTTATTAGATGATGAAAAGATTAACGATTTGCCACCATATAAGCGCCATATGAACTTAGTGTTCCAACATTATGCGCTATTCCCACATATGAATGTGGAGAAAAATATTTGTTTCGGTATGAAGATGCAGAAGGTACCGGCAGCAGAGCAGAAAGAGCGTGCTGAAGAGGCAATGCGTTTAACGCAGTTACTTGAGTTCCGTAATCGTAAACCTGCAAAGCTTTCTGGTGGACAGCAGCAGCGTGTAGCAATTGCGAGAGCGATTGTAAATAACCCGCGTGTATTATTACTAGATGAGCCACTTGGGGCGTTAGACTTTAAGTTAAGAAAAGATTTGCAACGTGAATTGAAAAACTTACAACGTAATTTAGGAATTACGTTCATATACGTAACGCACGATCAAGAAGAAGCGATGAGCATGAGTGATCGTATTGTCGTTATGAATAAAGGTCATATTGAACAAATTGGAACGCCGAAAGAAATTTACAATAAGCCGAAAACGATGTTCGTTGCGACATTTATCGGTGAAAATAATATTGTGAAAAACGGGGAAGGCTATGTAGCAATTCGCCCTGAAAACGTAAAGGTACGTTCGGTTGAAGAACCGATTTTAAAAGAATACCATCTTGGACATATTGAAGACGTTGAATTTGTTGGAAATATGGAAAAGCTTTATGTACGTGAAGAGAAAACATCAGAATTACTAATGGCATATCAAACTGCTGAAGAAGCAGCGCAGTGGAGCATTGGAGATAATGTATACGTAGGCTGGGAGCAAGAGGACGAGGTGACCTTAAATTGAAAAAAGGGAAATTACTCGCACTACCGACAGTCGCGTGGCTGTTAATCTTCTTCCTAATTCCCCTTCTGTTTGTATTGGCATTTGCCTTTATGCAGCGCGGGGCATATGGGACAGTGGAAATGCAATTTACGTTAGAGAATATAGCTCGTGTGTTTGATCCACTATACATGGGAACGTTATGGGAAACTGTTAAGATTGCAGTTATTACAACAGTAATCTGTTTAGTAATTGGTTATCCATTTGCTTATACAATTACAATTGTTGATCGTAAATACCGTTCCATTCTTTTATTATTGGCAACGATCCCGTTTTGGATTAACTTCCTTGTTCGTTCATACGCATGGATTGTTATTTTACGTTCACAAGGTCTTGTAAACACATTGCTATTGAAACTAGGTATTATTAGTGAACCGTTAAATTTACTATATAATACCCCTTCTGTAATACTCGGAATGGTATATTCTTTATTACCATTTATGATTTTACCAGTGTATGCAGCGATTGAGCAGCTGGATAAGCGTAAGCTAGAAGCAGCTTATGATTTAGGAGCAACACCAGTAAAGGCATTTTGGAATGTTACAATACCAATGACGATGTCAGGGATTGCTACTGGTTCTATTTTAGTGTTTGTTTCTTCTATCGGAATGTTTGTTGTATCAGACGTTATGGGTGGATCGAAAGTAGCATTAATCGGAAACGTAATTCAAAATCAATTCTTAGGAGCGCGTGACTGGCCGTTTGGATCTGCGTTATCTATGATTGTTGTTCTATTCTCTGTTCTGTTAATTTACTTATATTATCGTGCAACGAAAGTATATAAATATGATGGGAACGGAGGGGAATAGGCAAAGATGAAGAAGTTTTTAGTTTCTTATTCTTGGTTAATTTTATTGTTCTTGTATTTTCCAATGATGGTTTTAATGGTATATTCCTTCAATGATTCTCGCATTAATGCGGAATGGGAAGGTTTTACATTCCATTGGTATACAGATTTATTTCAAAAGCAAGATGTTATTGATGCGTTTGTAAATAGTATGACGATTGCGATTGTAACGACGGTTGTAACGACAGTTCTTGGTGTGATTTTTGCGATTGCATTACATCGTTATAAATATCGTTATGAAGGGGCTATTAACGGTCTTGTGTATTTACCAATTTTAATTCCTGATATTTTAATGGGATTATCTTTACTTATCTTATTTAGTCAATTAGGTATGGAACTTGGCAAAACAACAATTATTATTGCGCACATTACATTTAGTATTTCATTTGTTGTCGTTATTTTAGCAGCACGTCTTTCTGGTATGGGACGTGATTTAGAAGAGGCTGCGAATGATTTAGGCGCAACGCCGTGGCAAACGTTTCGTTATGTAACGTTCCCAGCAATTGCACCAGGAGTTATTTCAGCCGCATTATTAACATTCACATTATCAATTGATGATTTTGTAATTAGTTTCTTCGTATCAGGACCAGGATCAACAACATTGCCATTATACATTTACAGTATGGTTAAGCGCGGAGTATCACCAGAAATTAATGCACTTTCTACAATTTTAATTGTAGCAATCGTAGGATTAATGGTTCTATCTGAAATCTTCCGTAACAAAGGTGCAGATGGTGAAGAAAACTCTGGAGGACACCTTCCTTTATAATACGAACGATATAGAAAGTACGAGGGGGTAATAAACCGATGAAATTAATGAAAAGATTAGCCGGCGCAGCAATTAGCTTTAGTCTTGTAGCTGGTGTACTTGCTGGTTGTGGTGAAAAGAAAGAAGAGTTAAACATTTATAGCTGGGCTGACAATTTTGATGAGCAAGTGCTAAGAGATTTTGAAAAGAAATATAACGTGAAAGTTAACTATGATAAGTACGCAAGTAACGAAGAAATGCTCGCGAAATTACAAGCTGGTGGCGCAAAGTATGATTTAATTCAGCCATCTGATTACATGGTTAAAACAATGGCAAAAATGGATTTATTAGCGCCGTTAGATAAAAAGAATATCCCAAATATCGAAAATATGGTTTCTAATTTCAAAACACCTGCGTTTGATCCAGAGAATAAATATTCTTTAGTATATACTTGGGGCGTAACAGGTATTGCGTACAATAAAAAGTATGTGAAAGAAGCTCCTACAAGCTGGGCTGACCTATGGAATGAGAAATATAAAGGGCATGTAACTTTATTAAATGATTCTCGTGAAGTGTTAGGAATGGGTCTTAAGAAGCATGGATTCTCAAACAGCACGAAAGACGATGCACAGTTAAAGACAGCTGCAACGGATTTACAGAAGCTACTTCCAAACTTATTAGCATTTGATACAGATAATATTAAACAAAAATTCATTACAGAAGATGCTTGGATCGGAACAGTTTGGTCTGGAGATGCAGCATTTATCGCAAAAGATAATAAAGATGTAGAGTACGTTGTACCAAAAGAAGGCGGCACAATTTGGGCTGATACGTTAGCAATTCCAAAAGGTGCAAAAAACAAAGAGCTTGCAGAGAAGTTTATGAACTACTTATTAGATGAAAAAGTAAGTGTGAAAAACTACGAGTCAATTGGATACAGTAATCCTAATGAAAAAGCTCATCCTCTTCATAGTAAAGAATATCGTGATAATCATATGATCTTCTTAACGAAAGAAGAATTAGATCGTACAGAATGGCTTGTTGATGTAGACGATAAGCTAAAAGACTATGATCGTTACTGGACAGAGTTAAAAACAAAAGGTAAATAAGTAAGGAAATGCGGTTTCTAAAACAGAAATCGCATTTTTTCATAGTAGGAGGAAATCGCTTGAAGAAGAAGCTACATCAATATGAGGTAGTATGTATTGTTTTATTACTTGCTGTATTTGGCATTGTTGCTTGGCGCGTACATGCGGGTGGCGTTACAGTGATGGATACATATGTCCGAGCATTAGTAAAAGGATTACAAACAGAAGGTTCGCTTACATTTTTTTCACACTATACAAAATTAGGTTCTGCTATCGGGATCGTAACTACGCTAGCTATAAGTTTACTTGTTTTTTGGAGAAAACGTTATTATGCGGCGATGATCGTGTATCCAATGGGTATTTTAATAACACATCTTGTTAATAAAGGGATAAAAGAAATTGTGAAAAGGGAGCGTCCTTCATTAAATGAAGCGTTGGATGCGCTTGGGTATAGTTTCCCTAGTGGGCATGCAATGTTATCTATTATGACATTCGGCTTTCTTGCTTATATCATTGCGGCAAATTTGAAGAGTGTAACGGGGAAATATGTTATAACGATCTTGATGGGAATCTTAATTGTATCGATTGGATTAAGCAGAGTTATTTTAAATGTGCATTACCCAACTGATATTTTAGCTGGTTATTGCGTAGGTGGTATTTTGTTAATTATGGCGATTTACTACCATCGTTTACTTACCGAGAGATTGGGGCTTAATAAAGAGAGATGAAAAAACGTCTAGAAAAACTATTATTATAGTGTTTCTAGACGTTTTTTGTTTGTACGAAGATGTGATACAGTATAAATAACAATTGAATTATTTAAAGTAGGTGAAAGTGCGTGAAGACAAATGTACATAAAGTAGATAAGTGGGGGAAGTTAGGCACTTTTTTGTATCAGTTTCGTTATACAGTAATTGTAGCATTACTATTGCTTGCGATAGCGCTTGGTATTTTTGCCCCAAAGCTACCAGGAGTATTAGGTGGTGACGGTTTCCAAACAGAAGGGGACTATCAAAAGACGAAAGAAATTTTAGATAAAGATTTTAAGAGGTCTCAAGATACACTTTTACTCGTTTTTGAAAAAAATAAAGGTGTTTCACATGAAGAATTTCAAAAGCAAGTAGAGGGAATTGTAAAAAATGTACAAGAGAAAGAGACTTATGAATCTTTCCATCACCCAGTGCAAAATAAAGAAATGTTACAAGATGATATCGGCTATGCGACAATTTTATTTTCCGGGAAAACAAATAAGGAACGAATGGAAAAGACATTACAATTTGCTGATAAAGTCGAAAAGGAAAGTAATGCAGCGTTAAAAGTAACGCCAACAGGATTTCCAAAAATTAATCAAGAGATTAATGAAAGAACGCAAAATGATTTAAAAGTAGCAGAGATGATTGGGTTACCGATTGCATTTCTCGTATTACTATTTTCATTTGGTAGCCTTTTAGCATCTATTTTACCAATTGTAAATGGGGCACTTAGTGTTATTAGTACGATGGGAATATTATACTTTATAGGTGTCGATAAGGAACTATCTATCTTTGTGTTAAATGTTGCACCGATGATTGGACTTGCCTTATCTATTGATTTTGCGCTATTATTTGTAAATCGCTTTCGAGAGGAAGTTGCAAAGCGAACGGTAAAAGAAGCGATAGCAATTACATATCAAACAGCAGGACGTGCAATCGTATTTTCAGGATTATGTGTATTTGTTGGATTATCCGGTTTGTTCTTCTTTAAAATTGATTATATTCAGTCAGTCGCAATTAGCGGAATGATTGTTGTGATTATGAGTATTTTATTCTCACTCACACTCCTTCCAGCACTATTATCCTTAATTGGTAAACGAATATTAAAAAAGAATCAAGTAGCACATACGCCGGCAAAGGCATGGCGTAAATTTGCACAATTTGTAATGAAACATCCAATTGCGATGATTATTGTTGTTACAACATTTATTGTTATTTGCTTATTACCATTACGTACAGCTAATTTGCAGTTCCCTGATGTGGAAGCTTTACCTAAACAAAGTGATACAAGAATTGCATATGAGAAGTACGAAGAGGCATTTAATGAAACGGCAAAAACACATGCTGATGTTACGTTAGTGGTAGAGACGAAAAAAGATATGAAAGAAAAAGAAAGTTTACAAAAGGTAGAAGAAGTCGTTCAAAAGTTAAAAGATGATAAGAAAGTATATGAAGTGAGAAGCTTATACGACGGATTAACTGGTATGAAAGCAGATCAAGTCGCTGGAATATTAGCGTCGCCAGAAGCAGCGAAACTCGCTCCTATATTTGAAGCATATACGAAAGGGAATAAGACGACGATAGAAGTCTTTCTAAAAACAAAACCACGTACTGAAACTGCTAAACAGTGGGTTCGTGATTTTAAACAAAATTATAAAGAGACAGATGTTACGTACTATTTAGGCGGGATGACGACGTTCCAACAAGAGTTAGAAGATGAAATTAAAGATAAAGTTGTAATTGGTATGTCTGTTATATTTGGATCAACCTTTGTTATATTATTATTTGCATTCCGATCTATACTCATTCCGATTAAGGCAATTATTATGAATATACTTAGTTTAAGCGCAACAATTGGAATTGTTGTTTGGTTATTTGAAGGTGGGCATTTTGGTTTAGAAGCAAGTCCTGTTCTATTTGTCTTGCCAATCTTCATTTTCGGTCTCGTATTTGGGCTTAGCATGGATTATGAAGTATTTCTTATTTCGCGTATTCATGAACTGTATGAAGAAACAGGAGATAACGATCAAGCTACGTTAGAAGGACTTGTGTCAACAAGTAGGATCATTACATCAGCTGCGTTAATTATGATTGTTGTAACTGGTGCGTTTGCCTTTACTGATATTTTACCAGTACGGCAAATGGGGCTGGGCGTTGCATTAGCGATATTCCTTGATGCAACAATTATTCGTCTTATGCTCGTACCAAGTTTAATGAAATTGTTTGGAGACTGGAACTGGTGGTTACCATTTCGAAAGAAAAGAGAAAAATCATCGTAAAAAATACTCATCTTATAGATGAGTATTTTTTTATGAATAGCAAGACCTACATTTTGCAAATAGTATGTGATAAGAACATTACATATAAGTAGGTGAAGGCAATGTTTCGTTATTTTAAGTTTAAGCTAAATGATACAGTACAGTTTGCAGAAAACGATGGGCATATGTATCGCATTGTCGGTTATCGGTTAGAAAAAGGATTTTATCCAAAAGATGAATGGACTCATATTATTTATGAATTGCTGAGAGATTTTGATGGGTATACGATGGATGCGGAAGAGGAGGAACTTGTAAAGGTCATTCAAGTAGAGGATGAGTATTACAAAATACAAGAGGTATCGGGCTATCGTTATCCAGTAAAAATGAAGCAAAAACAACAAGTGATGAAAGTAGAAAAAATTGATGACTTATTAGATACGTATAATGATTATAAAAGATTGGCGGATTTCTTTAAAGATTTATCGTATGAACAAAAAGCGGAAGAAGTATTGCAAGAAATGAAAAGGTGTAGAGCGTGAGGGGCAGTCTATTATAAGACTGTCCTCTATTTTTGACGGTGCATCAAAGAGTATTTTCCGTTACAATGAGAGAATCAATAGAAATAAGGTGATACAGTATGGAAACGAATAAAAAGGGCGAATGGTGCGAGATTACTGTTCCAGCGAAATGGAATGGCATAAGTATTGATTCGTTATTAAAAATAGAATGGGAAATACCGAAAAAGTTGTTACATCAGCTTCGTATGGAAAAAGGTGTTATCGTTAACGGAGAACAAAGAAGATGGAATGAGCTTTTAAAAGAAGGCGATAAGTTGCAAGTTCATATGTTTGTGGAGGAAGAATACGATGTAGAGCCTGAATATGGTGAATTACATGTAGTATATGAAGACGATCACGTACTCATCGTAAATAAGCCTGAGAAGATGGACACACATCCTGCTGAAAAAGGTGGAACGGGAACACTTGCAAACCTGGTTGCCTTTCATTTTCAAATGCAAGGTTTAGAGACGAAGGTTCGTCATATTCATCGGTTAGATAAAGATACGACAGGTGGTGTTGTGTTTGCTAAGCATAGAATTGCTGGTGCAATTATGGATCGTTTATTAATGGAACGAAAAATTAAAAGAACATATGCGGCGCTTGTGGAAGGAAAAGTAAAAGGTAAGCAAGGAACCGTTGACGCAGCTATTGGAAGAGATCGTCATCATGCGACGAGACGACGTGTTTCTCCAAAGGGAGATCAAGCGATCACATATTATAAAGTAGAGAAATATTTTAAAAAACAAAATGTTACGTTTGTGACGTTACAATTAGAAACTGGTAGAACTCATCAGATTCGTGTTCATATGAGCTATCATGGTAATCCATTAGTTGGAGATGTATTATATGGTGGACAAACGAAACATATGACAGGGCAAGCATTACATGCGATGAAGATTCATTTCTTACATCCAATTACGAAAGAAGAGATCGAAGTGGATGTACCATTTCCTACAAAATTAAATAATACAATGAAAGAATTTCAAAGAATGAATGCGTAAAGTGTAAGTTTAAGTTTGAGAAAAGTAGATTTCTGCAGGGATTTCTCTAAAAGAAGCGAAGCCGTTAAGAGAAAAGAGAGGTGAGAATCACTTGATCAAATATAAATATATATTAGGAATATTTTTCGCTTGTCTTTTAGTTACTCTATGTCTTTATCCATATTTACCAAACTTTATGGCAGTACATTGGAATGAAAATGGTGGGCCGAACGAGTTTATGAGTAAACAAATTGTTATAGCATTTATTCCTTGTCTTATTATTTTTTTACATGGATTCGTGTATATTATTTCACATAATATATATAAGGTTAATGAAGGCGAGCATATCATTATAAGTGGATTTCTAAAGACGATTACATTATTTATGTTGTTTATCCATATGCTCATTCTCTTTATTAATTGTGGAAGCATGATATCCTTCCAGACAGGACTAACAATTGGAATTAGTATGTTTCTTTTTATGCTTAGTAAAGGCTTTAAAACAGTTAAGAGTACGGAAAAAGACCCAATCAAATTACAAAAAATTCGTTTAGTGAGTAGGCGGATTTTTCAAGTGATGGCATGTAGTATATTGTTTTCATTGTTTTTGAACTTGAAGTGGGGGTTTTACGTGTTACTTAGTGTAATAAGCTGTGGCTCTATTTTGTTTATGTTCTACATAATGTACTCATACATAATAGAAAGTTATGAAACGTAAAAAAGAGTCTTCTCATTATGAGAAGACTCTTTTAATCTATTTACTTCGTAATAAATTGTTGTGTCCAGTAGTTGCCGCTTTCTACATAGCCAACACCGATGTGAGTGAAGCCGTTATTTAAGATGTTTGCACGGTGTCCAGCACTGTTCATCCAAGCTTGTACTACTTCTTCAGGTGTACGTTGGCCTTGAGCGATGTTTTCACCGGCAGATGTATAAGAAATACCAAATTTCTTCATCATGTCAAATGGAGACCCGTATGTAGGGCTGTTATGATCAAAGTAGTTGTTTTTTTGCATATCTTCAGATTTAATGCGTGCTACTTTGCTTAATTCAGTATCGATTTTTAAAGCTGGTAAGCCTTGTTTTGCACGCTCAGCGTTTGTTAATTCAACAACACGTTGTTCGAACTCGCTTAAAGATTTTGCTTCTTCAGCAGGCTTTTGCTCAGCAGGTTTTTGTTCAGCAGGCTTTTGAGTATTGTTGTTTTCAGCAGGTTTTTGAGCTTCTGGTTTTTGAACTTCTTCAGCAGGCTTTTGCTCAACTGGTTTTTGCTCAACAGGCTTTTGAGTTTCTGGCTTAGCTGTTGGTTGCTCAGTTACAACATTTTCAGTAGGTTGTTGACCAGGAATAATGCAATTTGGTTGGAAGTTTCCTTGTTGCCATTGTGCTAATGATTCCACGCCCATAGATTGTAAGAATGCTTGTAATTCTTGTTGGCTCATTTGCTTCATCATCACTTTTGAATGCTGAATATTTTGAACCTTTATGTTAGATGGTTGTACTGTTGCAGCTTGTGCATCTAGAGAAGATACTCCTAAAGTAAGAGCCGTTGCAGCAGCTACAGATAATAAAACACGCTTTTTCATGATGTGTGTCCCCCTATATAAAGTTTTAATTTGTTTTCACACGATTTGTTTTTGACAGCCTGTCTGACTGACAAATTCATCGTAGCATAGATTTTGCGAGAAAAAAGATGGAAAAAAATTCATAGACTTAAAATTTACCTAATTTATCCTAAGGGGTGAAAAGAGCCAAAATAAGAGAAACATAGAGTATAAAAGGAATTTTCAGCATTTTTATACTTGGTTTTAAGAGGGGGTTTTTGGATAAATGTACCTATATTGAAAATGAAGAATCCCATTGTATCAATGGTTTGAGCATTTTTTTGAGGAATATACTGGATTGATTTTTACAAAACTGTAATGTTTCTGTTGTTCTTTTTTATAATAAAGTAACATATTTTTAATGTTGTAGCGGACAAAAAAGCGGCTATCTCTTTACGTAGACGAAGGAGATAGCCGTTTTCTTATTATTACGTATGTTACGAGTTATTACGAGTTGGTTTCAATTGCTTCTAATAATAAATCTACAATGTGAATTCCTCTCATTTTATGAGAAAGGCCTTCTCGCTCAATGCCTAATTTCATTTGTAATAAACAACCTGGGTTTGCAGTAACAATGGTTGCTGCTTCTGTTTCATGTACACGGTCCATTTTGTAATCTAGAAATTCCATTGATAACTCTGAATGAACAATATTGTAAATACCAGCAGAACCACAGCAGCGATCCGCATCTTTCATTTCACGGTAAGTTGCGCCTTGAATTGCTTCTAGTAACATGCGAGGTTCTGAAGATGTTCGCATAACATTGCGTAAATGACAAGAGTCTTGATACGTAATAATTTGCGGTGTGAGTCGTAAGTCATTACGTTTATGGAAATCTAGTTCTACTAGAATAGCGGTAATATCTTTAATTTTAGAAACAAACTGCTTTGCACGTTTAGCCCACTGTGGATCGTCTTTTAAAAGATAATCGTAGTCTACGAGGTAAGCTCCACAACCACCAGCATTCGTAATGATATAGTCGATGTTTAAATCTTCGAAGGCTTTTATATTACGTTTTGCTAGTTCTTTTGCTCCACTTTTCTCACCAGCATGTCCATGTAATGCCCCGCAGCAACTTTGTGTTTTCGGAATAACGATATCACAACCAGCTAACTGAAGAAGTTTCATCGTTGCGTTATTTGTTTCTAAAAACATCGTATCCATTAAACAGCCTGTGAAGAATGCAACTTGTTTCTTTTTTGTACTTTCAGCAGGTAAAAATTCAGGACGATCTTTCATTGCTTTCATTTTAGGGACTTTTGGTAAAACGAGATCCATCGTTGCAAGTGTTTCAGGGAATAACTTCATAATCCCTGTTTTATGTGTTAGCGTTTGTAATCCAGAACGCTGATAAAATCCGATTAGTCCTGTTAATGTTCTCATTCGATTTTGATGCGGGAATAGTCCTTCAAAAACGACTTTACGAACAGCTTTCACTGGCACCGAGAACTTTTTGTTTTGATTTATAATATCACGAGCTTCTTCTAATAAATGTCCGTAATTCACACCAGATGGACAAACAGGTTCACAAGCACGGCAGCCGAGGCAAACATTTAATGTATTTTCAACATCTTCATCTGGCTCAATTAAACCGTCAACGACCGCTTTCATTATTGCGATACGTCCACGTGGTGAATGTGATTCTTTATATCCAGATTGAATATAAGTAGGACAAGTTGGTAAGCAGAAACCGCATCGCATACAGTTTAGTAGTTCATCTTCACTTAATCGTTCTTTAAATTCCTTTTGAATGTTTTCTTTATTTAATGTTGTCATCGTTCAACCACCACTCTTTTACGAGTGTCCTTCGCGAACATCTTTCCTGGATTCATAATGTTATTTGGATCGAAGGCTTGTTTAATCCCTTGCATAGCAGTAATACCTTCTTTACCTAATTTCATTTCTAAATACGGAGCTTTCATCGCACCAACACCATGTTCACCAGTAATCGTGCCACCAAGTTCAATTGCTTTTGCAAATATTTCAGCAAAAGCTTGTTCAGCCCGGTGCATTTCTTCTTCATTACGAGCATCTGTCATACAAGTTGGATGTAAGTTACCGTCACCAGCATGTCCAAATGTACAAATAGGAATATTATATTTTTTTGCAATGGCATTAATCGCTTCAACCATTGGAGCGATTTGTGAACGTGGTACCGTTGCATCTTCTAGTATTGTAGTAGGCTTTAATCTTGCAAGTGCTGATAGCGCACTACGGCGAGCTGTCCGAAGTGCATCTGCATCTGCTTCATCTTTTGCAACGCGAACATCAACTGCATTCATAGAGCGGCAAACGTTAGCCATTTTTTCAATATCTCGATTGACAACTTCAGGCGGACCATCTTGCTCAATTAATAAAATTGCTTTTACGTCGGTTGGTAAACCAATTTGAGCAAACGCTTCTACTACTTCAATTGTCGGTTGGTCTAAAAACTCAAGTGTCGCTGGAATGATTTTATTTGCAATAATAGAAGAAACAGCACGTGCAGCCTCATTAATATCTTCATAGAGCGCAAGCATCGTTTTCTTCGTTTCAGGCATAGGAACAAGTTTTAATATCGCTTCTGTTACGACGCCAAGTGTTCCTTCAGAACCGATAAATAACCGAGTTAAATCGTAACCAGCTACATCTTTTGCTAATTTAACACCAGTGCGAATAATATCGCCATTTGGTAAGACAAGTTCAAGACCCATCACATAATCACGTGTTACGCCATATTTTAATCCGCGTAACCCACCTGAATTTTCATTAATGTTACCGCCAATTGTAGAAATTTTCATCGAGCTTGGATCTGGTGGATAAAATAAACCTTTTTCTTCTACAGCTTTAATAATATCAAGCGTAATCACACCAGCTTGTACTGTGATTGTTAAATTCTCTTCATCAATTTCTAAAATATTATTCATATGACGGAAGATAAGGACGATACCGCCTTCAAGTGGACATGTTCCTGCGCAAAGGTTTGTTCCAGAACCACGAACATATACAGGAATGTTGTGAGTGTTACATACTTTTAACACTTCCGCTACTTCAGTTGTATTACGAGGAGCAATGACTGCATCAGGCATTGCTTGGAAGTTTGGAGTGGCATCATAACTATACGTTAAACGCCCCATATTGGATGTATCTACATTATCGTTGCCAACAATGGATACGAATGAATGAATAATTTGCTTTTCTAACATTGGAAATCCCCCTCAAACTGTTAACGTAATTAGTGATTATAAAAAACGTTGTCACAGTGCTTTCATTATAATGATAAAAAAGTTGGGGGATTCTTTCTATGTATAATCATCTAAAGATTAATCCATTTTATCATTCTTTTTTGTATGATTATCTAATAAGAGTAGCGAGAAGTATAAAATATGTAAGTCTTTGAATTGTTTCGGGTCAAGTCCCGTATGCTCTTCAATCTTTTTAAGTCGGTAATGCAATGTGTTAATGTGTATATGTAATTGTTCAGCTGTTTGTTTATAGGATTGGTTATAATCGATAAATAAGCGTAAAGTGTGCATAAGCTCAGGAGATGATAGTAAGTTTTCGATCGTGCGTCTTAGAAACTGTTCCCGCGTTTCTGCAGAAATATCTTGTAAGCACATTTCTAAACGTAAATCTTCATTAAATACAATTTGTTTCGTTTCAAGTGATACGGAAAGAGCTTGTAATGCTTGTTCATACGATAAGTTCATATTGCTTGGCGTAACGGATTGTCCAATCCCAATATATAAAGGAATAGAAAACAAATTTTCACAATCGTGTTTTAATCGTGTTAAAAATTGATACGTTTGTTCTTTGGAGCTCGTGGCTGTAAATAAAATAAATCGATCATTTCCCCAGCGAATAAATAGATGCTCCTTTGTTAGTAGATTGCGTACGTGTTGCCAAATTTTACGCTGAAGCATCGTGTCATTTTGATCGATAGAGAACAAAATAAGTTGTTTCTTCTTATATAAATCAATACCAAGTGTTTTTGCGCGATCGAGAAAGCTTGGAGACCAGTCTGTATTTTGAAGCCAATCAAAGACAAATGCTTCATAAGAACGGTGTTCAAGTTCTAGTTGTTCTAAAAAGTAGTTTTCATGAATGAGTAGTTCGGTCATTTTACGTAATATTTCTCCGTATTGTGAAATATTTTCAGGTTCGCCTGTAATTCCAATGACACCAATTACTTCGTCATGAAATAGTAAGGGAAGGTTCATCCCCGCCTTTACGCCTTGCAAACGTCGTTCATCTTCTTTTGTAATAATGACAGTTTTCTTTTGTTTTGCACAGCGGAGTGCGCCTTCATGAAATTGACCGATTCTTTCTACATCTGTACTTGCGATAATAACGCCTTGTATATTAATGATAATAATATTTTCTTTAATTAATCTGCGCACCTCTCGTACAATTTTATTCGCTAAATCAGGAAAAAGCATAATTTGCACACCTCAAATTCTATTTGTTGTACATTATATATGTAAATGAAGTAAGAAAGGAAAATTTCACACTTTCCACACATTTATTTGTTATTTTACAATTATAACGAAATCATCCGAAGATGGAGGGAACCTTTTGAGAAAGTATGTTTTTCTTCTCTGTTTTTTATTTCTATTAGTAGGGTGTCAAGGAAGTACATATACACCGATTGCTAAAGATAAAAGTGTTATGATAACAACGAATATAAAAGAAGGTAGTATCAGTTTTGTTGATAAACAAACTAAAAAGTTAATTGCGACATGGGAACTTAATGAACCAATGGCAGGAGTTGCACTACTTCCAAACGGCGAGGACATACTTGTATATGGTAAGCAGTTAGAGTATATGTATGTATATTCACTAGCTGAAGGAAGACAAGTGGCCAAATATAAAACTGGAAAAGGCATTGTAAATGTGATCGTATCCGAAGATAAAAAGCAATTATTTGCTGCCGATCAAACTGCTCAAAAGGTAAGGTTCTTTACAATAAAAGGGAAAGAGACAGGGAGTGTGTCAACCGGAAAAGGACCAATAACGATGGTAGAGTACCATAACCAGTTATCTGTATTAAACTTTTATGATACGAAGCTAACGACAATTGATACAAAGAAAAAAGAAGTGATACAATCCTTTATAATTCCCCCAGCATCAACGGGAGCGACAATTAGCCCAGATGGGAAAGAAATATGGATTGGTGGACATGGTGATGGAAATCAAGTCAATGAAAAAGTATTAGTATATTCATTGCAGAGCGGAGAAATGGTACGTTCTTTACATGCTCCGTTTATGCCTGTGAATATAACGAAGGATAATAAGTATGTATATGCATTAAGTCACGGTTCGAATACGCTTAGACAGTTTGATGTTAGCACGTATAAAGAGGTAGCTTCTGTAGAAGTAGGGTCGAACCCATTTGCATTTTTGAAGAGCGGAGCAGAAGGATACGTAGCAAGCTATGATAGTGATGAAGTGTGTGTCATGGATATGAAGAATTTGAAAATAAAACAAACAATTAAAGTCGGAAAAGGGCCGTTTCAACTCATAGAGAGGGAAGGGAAGGACAATGAGTAAATATAGGGTGCTAGTTGTAGATGATGAAAGTGATATGAGGCAGCTTGTTGGAATGTACTTAGATAATTTCGGATACGAGTGGGGAGAAGCTGGAAATGGGAAAGAGGCGCTCAAAAAATTAGAGACGGATCATTATGATTTCGTTGTATTAGATATTATGATGCCAGAGATGGATGGACTTTCAGTTTGTAAAGAAATTAGAAAAACATCGGATGTACCAATTATATTTTTAACAGCAAAAGGTGAAGAATGGAATAGGGTGAACGGCTTACGTATGGGAGCAGATGATTATATTGTAAAGCCATTTAGTCCTGGAGAACTAATTGCTCGTATGGAAGCTGTGCTAAGACGTTATACAAAGCAAGAGCAACAAGAGGAGATTCAGTTTGGACCGATCCTTATTAATGAAAAAAGTAGGAAGATTGAGGCTGATGGTGAGCCGATTTCTCTTACTGTAAAAGAGTTTGATTTACTCTATTTTCTTTGCCAACATACGGGACAAGTATTTAGCCGGGAACAATTGCTGGAAAAGGTATGGGGATATGATTATGCAGGAAGTACAAGAACAGTAGATACGCATGTGAAAACGATGCGTTTGAAGCTTGGAGAAAGTGGAAATTACATTCAAACTGTTTGGGGTGTAGGCTATAAATTTGAGGTGTAACGTATGTTTACGATGGTACAGAAGCTTTGGCTGACAGTAGTATGTGCAGTATTTGTAACAGTTTCCTTTCTTTATTTTGTATCTTTATATTCGTATGAAAAACTATACGTTGATAATTTAAAAGATTCATTAGTAATGGAAGGGAAGGGTCTTGCTGCGCAATATGATAAGCATGAAGGAATAGCAACTTTTGAAGAGAAAGTAAGAGCATTTGATCAAATATCTAGTTCAGACGTTCTTTTCGTATCAAATCCACGTGATTTAAGCGCATGTTTACCTTTTGATGTGCATCATCATTCTCTTATAAGTGAAGGGGACAGGCAAACATTATTAGATGGAAAAACGGTGACAAAGATAGGGTATGAGGAACATTTTGAACGTAATATTATGGGGGTTGTCATCCCTGTTTTAGAAAATAAAAAGTTAGTTGGCATTGTATATTCTTATATTCCTTTAAAAAGTATAAAAGACTTAATATATGATATGGGCCTTATTTTAGCACCGTTAGCACTGGCTATGACTTTACTAACAATATGGATTGGTAGAAAGATTATTATCGCTATTACGAGACCGCTTTCGCAAATGGAACGAGTGGCTAATCATTTGGCTACGGGAGATTTCTCAGAACGAATTACAATTTCTTCCGAAGATGAAATTGGACGGTTAGGAAAAGCATTTAATAAAATGGCAAATTCTTTAGAGACAGAAGACGTAAAGCGTAAGGAATTTTTAGCTAACGTTTCGCATGAATTAAGAACACCGCTTAGTTATATAAAAGGATATAGCGAGGCTATTTTAGATGGTGTAGCGAAGGGACCGCAGCAGGAAAAAGTAACACAGCTTATTCATAAAGAAGCAGATCGAATGCAGCGCCTCGTTCATGATTTATTAGATTTAGCGCAATTAGAAGGAGAACATTTTCCGTTAAAGAAACAACCTATCGTTTTTTCACAACTCATTGAAGATGTGTTAGATACGTATGAGATTAAGTTTATAGAAAAGAAAATTCGTATTTCAACAAATTTAAATCCAGAAATCATTGTAATGATTGATGAGGATCGTATGCAACAAGTGCTTCATAACGTGTTAGATAATGCGATACGGTATACAAATCAAAACGGGGATATTATGATAACGCTCAGGCAGATAGATGATTACTGTGAATTGAACATAAAAGATACAGGAATCGGAATTGATACAGAGCATTTAGAAAATCTTGGCGAACGTTTTTACCGCGTTGATAAAGCGAGAAGTCGTCAACATGGTGGAACAGGTTTAGGCCTTGCTATTGTAAGACAAATTGTTCATATACATGATGGACAGTGGCGAATTGAAAGTGAAAAAGGGAATGGAACGACGGTTAGTATTAAATTGAAAATACAGGTTGAAGAAAGCATGTTCTAACGTGAAGGGCATGCTTTTCTTCATGAACGCAAATAAATATAGGAGTACATATAAATTAATATTAAACAAATATTAAACAAATATTAAAAATTTGACGATTTTATGAACAAAACATTTGTACTTCTTACCAATTCGTTCTAAAATAGTTATGATGCAAAGTTCTTATAAATCGTTTCAATTGTTGTTTGGAAGATACTGAGGTGATTTAACTGGAGTACAAATCTATTAAACCGAAAAAAATTTACGAAGAAGTATCTGAAGCTATTTTAACAATGATTAAAAATGGTACGTTAAAACCTGGTGACAAACTACTTCCTGTACATCAATTAGCTGAGCAGTTTCAAGTTGGTAGATCAGCTGTTCGTGAAGCGTTAAGTGCGCTAAGAGCAATGGGCTTAATTGAGATGAAACAAGGAGAAGGTACATATGTGAAGAATTTCGATTCTTCTTCATTAACAAAATCATTAAACAATAAATTATTAATGAAGAAAGAAGATATTTTGAATTTATTAGAAGTACGAAAGGTGCTTGAAGTGGGGGCAGTTCGAGCAGCTGCGGCAAAGCGTACGGAAGCTAATTTGCAAAATATGAAACATTGGTTAGATGAAATGGCAAAGAACATTGGAGATGAAAAGGCTGGCGAAAAAGCAGATTTTCAGTTCCATATGGGAATTGCGGAGTCTTCGCATAATAACATTTTGCTTGAACTCATGAATCACGTTTCAGAGATGATTGCTGAAACAATTGGTGAATCAAGACGCATTATTTTATATGGTGAACAAACAACATCAGAACGACTTATAGAAGAGCATCAAGTTATATATGATGCAGTGTTAAAGCAAGATGTAGAATTAGCGCAACAAGCAATGCTAGATCATTTAACAAATGTAGAACATATTGTCACAGGTAAAAACGATATAAATTCGTAATTTAATCTTTTAAAAATCAAATTTTTTGATAAAATAGAGAGAGATTAAGTAAGCGTTTTCTTTAGAAGAGGGAGAGGATAGGCCATGGTTGAGCCTACTTCTTCTTTTCTTAGTCATCTGATGACCATATGTTTGTTGGTGGAGTTGTAAAAAGGGGGAGTAATAGTTATGAAAGTTACTTTATTTGTTACTTGTTTAGTCGATATGTTTGAAACAAACGTCGGCAAAGCAACAGTTGAAGTGTTGGAGCGTTTAGGTTGTGAAATTGAATTTCCAGAAGCACAAGTTTGTTGTGGGCAGCCTGCTTATAATAGCGGCCATGTAGAAGCAGCAAAAGAAGCGATGAAACATATGATTGAAACTTTCGAAGATGCAGAATATATCGTTACACCATCTGGTTCTTGTGCGACAATGTTTCATGAGTATCCGCATGTTTTTAAAGATGATCCGAAGTGGGCTAAACGTGCACAAAAGATTGCTGATAAAACATATGAATTTACACAATTTATTGTAGATGTTTTAAAAGTGACAGATGTTGGTGCAAGTTTACCAGGGATCGCTACTATTCATAAATCTTGTCATATGACACGCCTGCTTGGAGTAAAAGAGGCGCCAGGAATTTTATTATCAAACGTCAAAGGATTAACTGTGAGAGAACTGCCAAACGCGCAAAATTGTTGTGGATTTGGGGGAACGTTTTCAGTGAAGATGACGCCAATTTCTGAGCAAATGGTAGATGAAAAGGTAGATAGTGCAATGGAAACAGGTGCTGATTATTTAATCGGTGCAGATTGTGGGTGTTTGTTAAACATTGGCGGACGTATTGAGCGTTTAGGAAAAGAAATAAAAGTAATGCATATTGCTGAGGTACTGAATAGTCGCTCATGAAGGGGGAACATAAGCTATGTCTATGAAAATCAGTGAGAAAAAATTTAATGATCGCGTTGGCGATGGAATTCAAGATTCGTTTATGCGTGGAGCAGTATCTTCTGCACAAACGCGCTTATATACGAATCGCTTAAAAGCAGCGGACGAATTAGGAAATTGGGAAGAGTGGCGTGAACTAGGTGAACAAATTCGCCAACATACGTTAGAAAATCTTGATTATTACTTAATGCAGTTAAGTGAAAATGTATCAAAAAGAGGCGGACATGTGTACTTTGCGAAAACGAAAGAGGAAGCAGCAAAGTATATTCAAGACGTTGCAAAAAAGAAACAAGCGAAGAAAGTTGTAAAATCAAAATCAATGGTAACTGAAGAAATTAGTATGAATCATGCCCTTGAAGAGATTGGCTGTGAAGTGTTAGAAAGTGACTTAGGAGAGTATATCTTGCAAGTAGATAACGATCCACCTTCACATATTATTGCGCCTGCACTTCATAAAAATAGAGCACAAATTCGTGATGTATTTAAAGAAAAACTTGGCTATGAAAATTCTGATGATCCATACGAAATGACAAAGTTTGTTCGTAAACAACTTCGTGAGAAATTTATGGATGCGGAAATTGGTGTGACAGGTTGTAACTTCGCTGTTGCAAATACTGGCTCTCTTTGTTTAGTAACGAACGAAGGTAATGCCGATCTTGTTATGTCGATTCCGAAAACTCAAATTGCAGTAATGGGTATGGAACGTATGGTTCCGACAATGGAAGAATTAGATGTTTTAGTTGGTTTACTATGTCGTAGTGCAGTCGGGCAAAAATTAACAAGTTATGTAACTGTAGCGGGACCAATTCAAGAAGAGGAAGTAGATGGACCTGAAGAATTCCACTTAGTTGTTGTTGATAATGGCCGATCTCAAATTCTTGGATCGGAATTCCGATCAGTATTGCAATGTATTCGTTGTGCTGCTTGTGTTAACGTATGTCCTGTATATCGTCACGTTGGTGGACATTCATATGGCTCTATATATTCAGGACCAATCGGTGCGGTATTAACTCCACTTTTAGGCGGATATGACGATTACAAAGAGCTTCCTTATGCATCTAGTTTATGCGGAGCATGTACAGAAGCTTGTCCAGTAAAAATACCACTGCATGATTTGTTATTAAAACATCGTCAAGTAATTGTTGAGCAAGAAGGACGTGCTCCACTTGCAGAAAAATTAGCAATGAAAATGTTTAGTATGGGTGCTTCTTCAGCTGCTTTATATAAAATGGGATCAAAAATGGCACCAGCAGCAATGAGTCCATTTACATCTGGTAACCGTGTATCAAAAGGTGTTGGGCCACTTAAAAACTGGACAGATATTCGTGAATTCCCAGCTCCAAGTAAAGAACGATTCCGTGATTGGTATAAAGATCATAAGAAAGGCGGGGACAAATAATGACAGGATTAATTCAAAACCGTGAGTCCTTTCTAGATAATATTGCAAAAGAACTTGGACGTGAGCGAAAAACGGAAGGCGTAAAGCGTCCAGCATGGAAAAGTAATGTGAATGTAGAAACGCTAAAAGATTATTCACAAGAAGAATTGTTAGAAGTATTTAAAAATCAATGTACAAACATTCATACAACTGTAGTGGAAACGACAAACGACCGTTTACGCGAAGATATTCAAAAAGTAATCGTGGAAAACGGCGGGGGACCTATTATGTTATCGGCAGATGAACGTTTTGATTCTTATGGATTGACTTCTTTATTTAAAGAAGAGCTTCCAAAGCAAAATGTTGAAGTGAATGTATGGGATCCTGAGAAAAAAGAAGAGAATATGCGTATCGCAGAAAGAGCGAATATTGGAATCGCATTTAGTGATTATACTTTAGCTGAATCTGGTACGATTGTTGTACAAAGTCATAAAGGTCAAGGTCGTTCTTTACACTTTTTACCGACTGTATACTTTGCTATTATTCCACGTGAAACACTTGTGCCTCGTATTACACAAGCAGTTCAGGATATGAACACACGTGTAGAAAATGGCGAGACAGTGGCATCTTGTATTAACTTTATTACAGGGCCTAGTAACTCGGCAGATATTGAAATGAATCTTGTTGTCGGAGTACATGGACCATTAAAAGCAGTATATTTCATCGTATAAAAGAGGGGAAAGCAGGCCAGAAAATGGCCTGCTTTTTTAATAGAATAGAGATAATATGAAGTAGAATTTCTCTCCTTTTTTTGCTATGTTCTTCTGGAAAGGAGAGGAAGGGATGTTCACTTATTTATATGCATTGTTAGTGGGGATGGTGTTTGGTTCTTTTTTTATGGTAATTGCGATGAGAGTCCCACTAGGTGAGTCTATCATTACCCCGCGTTCACATTGTCATTATTGTAAGTATGTGCTAAAGCCAAAAGAATTGATCCCAATCATTTCATTTTGTATACAGAGGGGACGTTGTAAGAATTGTAAGAGGACGATTTCAATTTTGTACGTAGTATTTGAACTTGTAACAGGAATGATATTTCTTCTTACTGTATATATGATTGGGATGGAACGAGAGATTATCATCATTTTATCGCTATTTTCATTACTTCTTATTATTTCAGTTACAGATTACATATATATGTTAATCCCGAATCGTATTTTAGCTTGGTTTGCCTGTTTACTCATTTTAGAATGTATTTTTGTACCGTTAGTCACTTGGACAGATAGTATAGTTGGTAGTGGCGTTATATTCATTTTGTTACATTGCATGCAGAAGATATATCCAGAAGGGCTTGGTGGAGGGGATATAAAATTACTTTCGCTGCTTGGATTTATAGCGGGACTGAAAGGGATTTTTATGATTTTATTTTTAGCATCTTGCTTTAGTCTTTGTTTCTTTGGAGTGGGTATAGTATTAAAACGTATGAAAATGAGGAGCCAAATTCCGTTTGGTCCTTTTATTAGCCTTGGAGCAATATGTTACATGTTGGTCACGTATACAAAATAGAGAGGGGATAGAACATGAATGTATATATGGATAATCAAAGGAGTTGTCCGTACGGGTATGTACCCGCTACTACAGTAGAATGTGCTTTGCAAATGGTTCGGGATTATGAGGTAAATATTCTTTCCCTTGATTTTAACATGGGATGGGGAGAAAGAAATGGATTAGATTTTGTAGAGGCTTTTTGTAAAGAGGGTTTATATGTAAATGAAATGCACCTTCATACGAATGATGTCATCGGTATGCACAAGATGAAACAGAGGATTAATAAGGGGAAGAAAGAAGGGGAAATTAATCCTCACCTTGTTGTTAAATATGTGGGGAGCTAAAAACTCCAAAGTAAAACTTTGGAGTTTTTAATGTTTCATATGAGCTTGCAACGGAATGATTTCTTCTTGTTGAGCTGCTACTAATTCAGTTTCTTCTTGTTTCACGTCAGGTACTTTCTTTGTTAAGTAATGGTAAACCATACCGACAAATACAGACCCGCCAATAATGTTACCGATTGTAACTGGAATTAAGTTATGAATAGCACCTGCAAAAGAAATTGCCTCCGGATGCGGTGAAACTAAAGATAAAGCAAACAGTGATAAGTTTGCAATACTATGCTCGTAACCAGATAAGAAGAATGTGAAAACGAGCATCATCATCATCATAATTTTTGCTGTATCACCTTTAACTTGAGAAGGTAAGAAACAAGCAAGACATACAAGCCAGTTACATAAAATTGCTTTAAAGAATAGTTGCATTGTAGGTGTATTCATTTTTCCTTCTACTACTTTATTCATGAAATGACCGTGATCAATTGCTTCAAAAATGCCAGTTGCATAAAATAGTAAGGCAAAGAATAAAGCACCAGCTAAATTACCTGCATAACAAGCAACCCAGTTACGAAGTGTATCAGCAATTGTTGTTTCTTTTCTTAAAGTTGCTACTGTGAAGTACATTGTGTTTCCAGTAAACAATTCAGCGCCGCCATATATAATTAGTACGAGGGCAATTCCGAAAAACATAGAAGCAGCTAAATAAGTTGCTGGTGAATCTGCAATGTGAAAAAAGTTACCTAATTTAAAACATAGTACAATAATAAAACCGATATAAATACCCGCAAGTGCGGCACGAATGAAATATTGCATCGGGTTTGTATCTAGCATTTGTTTTTTGCTCTTAGCCAGTTTGACAACATAATCTAATCCTTGTTCTAGCATGAGTAATACGCTCCTTTAGTACATCATCTATAAATACTCCTTATATGAATAAACTACATGGATTCGGTCTTAGTTTCAATAAGTTTGTGCAATGTTTCACAAAAAGGACATACATGCATTGGGAAAACGCTTACAAAAGGTAGTATAATGGAATTTTTTCTGGACATTGAGAGGGGAAAGGGAAAAAGGAAAAAGCGCTGTAATTACAGCGCTTTTTCGTCTAAATTCTTTTCTGCTTTTACTTCTACTTCTTTTGAGAAGAACCAACCGCCAACTGCGATTCCAACTAATACAATCCAGAATGTAAGCTTCCATGGCGTAGATTCTGGGAATGAATGCGGAATTACATTTAATGCAGGGTGTGCTAATGTATAGATTGCTAGTTTCACACCAACCCAACCTACAATTAAGAATGCTGCAGTTTCAAGTCCTGGCTTACGTTTTAAGATTTGTACGAAAGCAGTTGCTGCAAATCGCATAATGATTAATCCGATAAGTCCACCTACAAAGATAACAACGAATTGCCCAGTATCAAGACTACCAATTGTACCTAATCCTGTTTTCGGTAAAGTCATTGCTAATGCAACAGCAGCTAAAATTGAATCAACTGCGAAGGCGATATCAGCAACCTCAACTTTAAATACAGTCCACCAAAAGTTCTCTTGTTTTTTCTTTGCTTCTTTTTCTTCTGTGTCTTCATCCGTATTCTTTTTAACATACGTTTTAAATAAGTGATTACCAGCGATAAACATAAGGTAAATGGCACCGATTGCTTGCACTTGCCATACGTCGACTAGGAACGAAATCATAAATAATGATCCGAAACGGAAAACAAATGCCCCCGCCAATCCGTAAAATAGTGCTTTCTTTCGTTTTTCTTCTGGTAAATGTTTTACCATAATTGCAAGAACAAGAGCGTTATCAGCTGCTAAAATCCCCTCTAGTGCAATTAGGATGAGTAATACCCAACCATACTCCAATAATAATGATACATCCATGTACATTCTCCTCTCATTTCTATAAGTACTAAATAAGTGAAGAATTTCCCCACTATTTAGTTTCCCCATACTCCTGCCTATTAACTTTGGAAGAATTTGGTAATGAATACAAAAAAGACCTCTGCCGTTAATAGGCAAAGGTCTTGCTAGACATATGTAATAAAAATGCCAACAAAGCCGGAAGAACTAAGTTCTACGTAATGACGACTTTGTTTCCAAGAAATATTCTTGGACGCTACTCCCCTTTGGAGATATGCTATTGTACTCTCATTATATGGATAATTTATACGGTTGTCAACCTGTTAAAATATCTTCATTCGGATATTTTATTTTTCGGTTCTTTTTACGTGCAAATGAAAAAGCCAATGTTAAAGGTCCCATCTTCCCGAAAAACATCATAAAGATAATAATAGCTTTTCCAATCATAGTTAAGTGTGGTGTGAAATTCATACTAAGACCGACAGTCCCGAATGCTGAAAATACTTCGAAAGCACTCATCAATAGAGGAACTTGCTCAGTAATGCTTAAAATTAAAATAGCAAAAAAGATAAATGAAATGGAAATAATAGTGATGGTCAATGATTTGACAATGAGGGTATCTTTAATAGATTTTTTAAACACGACAATATCATCTTGCTCTTGTAAAAATTTAAATACCCCAAAAAACATGATTAAAAAGGTTGTTAACTTAATTCCACCACCGGTTGAAGCACTACCAGCGCCAATAAACATAAGGAGCATCATTAATAGTAGAGAAGGTTTTGATAATGCAGAAATATCAACGGTATTAAACCCGGCGGTACGCGTTGAAACCGCTTGGAAATAAGCGGCCATTCCTTCTTCAAATGGGGTAAATCCTCTCATAGAAAGAGAATTGTGGAACTCGAATATGAAAATAAAAATAGTCGCAATAATATTGACGATTAGAGTAGAAGAGAGCATAAGTTTTGAGTGTAATGTAAGGTTTTTAAAATTTTTCTTTCTTTTTATATCTATAATTACTGTAAAACCAATCCCCCCTAAAATAATGAGGGAAGAAATAACGAGATTGACCAGAATGCTATGAGAATGGGACATTAAATTATCGCTCCACACAGAAAAACCAGCATTGTTAAAAGCAGAGATTGAATGAAAAAAGCTATAATAGATCCCTTTAGCAATACCGTATTTTGGTACCCATTCAAAAGAAAGAATCAAAGTAGCGATACATTCGACTGTAAAAGAGAATAAAAATAATGCTTTGGCAAGACGAATGACGCCACCAATGTTCGTTTGATTTAACGCTTGTTGCAGTAAAATTCGGTTTTGAAGACCAATTTTTCTGCCAAGCATAATCGCAATTAAAACGGCAAAACTCATAATTCCAAGTCCGCCCACTTGTATAAGAGTTAAAATGACACATTGGCCAAATAAGGTAAATACTTTCCCCGTGTCCACAACACCAAGCCCTGTAACTGTACAAGCAGAAACAGTTGTAAATAAAGCATCGAGCCATGAAATAGACGTTGTTGTAGCAATTGGTAGCTTTAATAAGCATGTACCGATAATTGATAACATAATAAAAGAAAAAGTAAGAACACGGGGAGGACTCATGCGAATGTTAATCCGTTTCATGTCACATATCGTTCCTTTCAGTTTGCTCTTACTAGTATGTGAAAAAACACGATTATGTATGTTAAAAATAGAAAGAGGCAGAGAATACCTGCCTCTAAGCCATATGTTATAGTATTATCCACGTAATTGTTGTTGAGCTAAAGCAACAAGTCGTTTTGTTACTTCACCGCCAACTGAACCGTTAGAACGAGATGCTGTATTAGAACCTAAGCTAACACCGAATTCTTGTGCAATTTCATATTTAAATTGTTCAAGTGCTTGTTCTGCACCTGGAACTAGTAATTTGTTTGTTTTTACCATGTTGATACACATCCTTATGAGTAGTCCAGTTCAGCTAAGTACTTATCTGAACTGGTAACATTATTTTATGTGGAAACGACGTACTCATACGCGGAAGTAATCGGTGTGATTAGAAGTTATTGGATAGAAAAAAGAGTAGCAAATTTGCTACTCTTTTTTCAGTATTGTCGCTGTACCTTCCACGACAATATCACCTGATTGATTATATATGTTTGTTTGCAACGTAATGATTTTTTTATCGTCACGTTTTTTGATGACTTCTGCCACAACGCGAAGTGTATCGCCAATTTTGACAGGAGCACGGAATGAAACGTTTTGAGATAAATAAATCGTGTTTTTGCCAGGGAGTTTCGTTCCAAGGATCGTCGAAATGAAACTGGAAACGAGCATGCCATGAGCAATACGTTCTTTAAACATTGTCGTTTTTGCAAAAGAATCTAAAATATGAATAGGGTTCACATCTCCAGTTAATTTTGCAAAATTGATAACGTCTTCATCTGTAATCGTTTTTGTAAGGGATGCTTGATCACCGACTTGAATCTCATCATAACGAAGCTCCGGAACAGTTTGTGCTTCTTGAAATGGATTCATTTGGGCCTCCTTCTTTTCCATATCGAAAAATGCCAGCCATCTTGATGTAGTAGGAGGAAGAAAGAGTTTTGTTTGTGCTGCAGTTAGCTCCCACATTTTCCTTACTTGATGGAAGTAAATAAATTTTTTGAGTTTTCCTCGAACTGCTTTGCGAGTTCTAGTTGTTTGGACTTGAACTCTCCCAAAAAAACTTCTAACTGTTTTTGAACCTCTTCACGTTGTACTTGTTGTTGTTCGATAAATTGTTTTGTTGTTTCTTCAAATTGACCGCTAGTTTGAGTAAGAATAGACAAAGATGTTTTCGTAGGAGAAACAGTAAGTTGGTGCATTTGAGTAGAAAGTTCATTCCATTTGCCTTGCCACTCGTTAATTTGATCATTTAAGGAGTTTCCAGTTAATTGCTTCACGTAATCTGTATATTGGTTATTGAACTGAGCAGTGAATTGTTGTAGTTCTTTTTCTAGTTCATCTACTCCTGATGTTAATTTATGCAAAGCGTCTTGTTGTTGTTTTAAAGTTTCTAAAGTAAGTTGCTCTAATTGTTTCCCAGCTGAAGAGAAGAGGGAAAGAGATTGAGACCAGTTTTTCCAAAATGCATCGACTAATTCGTATGGCTTAGTTTCCATTGTTTGACCTCCAAATGTTTTTTTGCATATTGTGAACGCAGATTACTCTGCTGTACCACCAGGTGAAGATGAAGAATCCTTTTCATCCTTTTCTGGAGAAGTAGAAAATGGAAAGAATGCATTGGTGTATAACGTAAAAAACGTCCGCAACATATTTTGATAATGTTCAAAAGAAGTCGCACATGTTGTTAAATATTGCTCTCCATATTCTGTTAAAGAATAAATTCGTTTCGCTGGCCCGCCTTCGCTTGTATCCCAAGTAGAAGAAATAAGGTTTTCTTTTTCTAACTTGCGCAATGTTCTATACACATTACCTTGGTCAACAGAAGAAAAGCCGATGTCCATTAGCATTTGAATGAGTTTGTAACCATGAAGACTCCAGTCTTTTAGACAGAGAAGTAAGAAAGGAACTAAGAAGTTTTTTGGCATGGAGTTTGGTTGTTTCGCTTGGTTTTTTTCCAAACTTTCTGGGTGTTCTGGTTCATTATGTAGCATGATTGTGCATCACCTCATGAATCAGTTAGATGGAATTTTTTGCTTATAAGTGCAATTTACACCTATCTGTTTTTAATGTCAACACATTTATTGGAAAATAAAGAAAAATAAAATATAGACTTGAAGTTTTATTCAGAATATTAGAAAATAGTGAATAGGTTGAATTGTTTCAAAAACAAAAAAGGGAGTGTAGGCGAAGTGATTGATCAAAAATTCGATCCATTGCAAGCATGGAAAAATGCTTATGAACAAACCGAAACATTTTGGGGAAAAGCGCTCAATGAAACAATTAAAACAGAAGAATATTCTGCTTGGATGGGCAGCGTTCTAGACTTGAATTTGTTTTATCAAAAAGCGTTAAATGATACAACAAAAAGTTATTTAGAACAGGTGAATGTGCCTACAAAAGAGGATATCGCTAGAGTAGCTACGCTTGTTATTAACTTAGAAAATAAAGTTGATAACATTGAGGAAGTTCTAGAAGAGAAAGTGGATTCATTAGGACAAGCCCCTACATTAAAGCGTGATGTTACGAAAGTAAAGCAAGATATTCGCACATTAGAAACGAAAGTTGATCAAATTTTGGAATTGCTAGAAAAGCAAAATGCAGTTCTAGCGAAACTACAAGTACCTGTAAAAGAAGAAGTAAAGCCTGCGAATAAGCCAGAAAATAAAAAATGATAATAGCGTTTGTTTATAACGTGTAAAAGGGAAGGGAGAATCTCTTTTTCATGTATAAACAACGAAACATAATTAATATATGGACTCTATTCATATGAGTACCAAAATGATTCATAACAATCGTTCACAAATTCATTTAAGGGGGAAAAGAAATGGTTCAATTAAATGGCAAAGTAGCAATCGTAACAGGTGGGGCAAAAGGAATTGGAAAAGCAATTACAGTAGCATTAGCACAAGAGGGAGCAAAAGTAGTTATTAACTATAACAGCAGTAAAGAAGCAGCTGAAAACTTAGTAAATGAATTAGGAAAAGAAGGACATGACGTTTATGCAGTTCAAGCGGATGTTTCGAAAGTAGAAGATGCAAACCGACTTGTAGAAGAAACTGTGAATCATTTTGGTAAAGTTGATATTCTTGTTAATAATGCTGGTATTACAAGAGATCGTACATTCAAAAAGTTAAATCGTGAAGATTGGGAGCGCGTAATTGACGTGAACTTAAGCAGCGTATTTAATACGACTAGTGCTGTACTTCCATACATAACAGAAGCTGAAGAAGGAAGAATCATTAGTATTTCTTCTATTATTGGTCAAGCTGGTGGATTTGGACAAACAAACTACTCTGCAGCAAAAGCAGGTATGTTAGGATTTACAAAATCATTAGCGTTAGAACTTGCAAAAACAAACGTAACTGTAAACGCAATTTGCCCAGGATTTATTGATACTGAAATGGTAGCAGAAGTACCAGAAGAAGTACGTCAAAAAATCGTTGCGAAAATCCCGAAAAAACGTTTTGGTCAAGCTGATGAAATTGCAAAAGGTGTAGTATACCTATGCCGTGACGGTGCGTATATCACAGGTCAGCAATTAAACATTAACGGCGGATTATACATGTAATGAAGTAAGAAAAAAGTGCATATCCATAGCAGGAATGCACTTCTTTTTTTTAGAAAGAAATCGACCAAAAAGGAGATAGAAAAATGACTACATTCGTAACGGAATGGGAAAAGCAATTGGAGTTGTACCCAGAAGAATATCGTAAAGCATATCGCCGTGTGAAAAGAGCGAGCGAAGTTTTATTACGCGAACCAGAACCACAAGTTGGTTTAACACCAAAAGAAGTTATTTGGACGAAGAATAAAACGAAGCTGTATCGTTACATTCCAAAACAAGAAAAAACACAGAGAGTTCCAATCCTATTAATATACGCGCTTATTAATAAACCGTATATTATGGATTTAACTCCAGGAAATAGTTTAGTGGAATATTTAGTAGATCGTGGTTTTGATGTGTATATGCTTGATTGGGGCACATTTGGTTTAGAAGATAGTCATTTGAAATTTGATGATTTCGTGTTCGACTATATTGCAAAAGCAGTGAAAAAAGTAATGCGTACTGCGAAATCGGACGAGATTTCTTTACTTGGTTACTGCATGGGTGGAACGCTAACTTCTATTTATGCAGCACTTCATCCACACATGCCAATTCGCAACTTAATCTTTATGACAAGTCCTTTTGATTTCTCTGAAACAGGATTATACGGTCCTTTATTAGATGAGAAATATTTCAATTTAGATAAAGCGGTTGATACATTCGGAAATATTCCACCAGAAATGATTGATTTCGGAAATAAGATGTTAAAACCAATCACAAACTTTGTAGGTCCATATGTCGCTTTACTCGATCGTTCTGAAAATGAGCGCTTCGTCGAAAGCTGGAAATTAGTTCAAAAGTGGGTTGGTGACGGTATACCATTCCCAGGTGAATCGTATAGACAATGGATTCGCGATTTTTATCAAAATAATAAATTAGTGAAAGGTGAACTCGTTATTCGCGGACAAAAGGTAGACCTTGCAAATATTAAGGCGAATGTCTTAAATATTTCTGCGAAACGTGATCATATCGCACTGCCATGCCAAGTAGAAGCGTTGCTAGATCATATTTCTAGCACAGATAAACAATATGTATGTTTACCAACGGGACATATGTCGATCGTTTACGGTGGAACAGCGGTAAAACAAACATATCCGACAGTTGGAAATTGGCTGGAGGAGCGCTCTAATTAAAAATAAAAAATCCAACTAGCGTATGTTAGTTGGATTTTTTTATGGGAAATAACAAAACATAGAAAGGAGAAATTTATATTTTAGGAGTATAATTATGAAACTTATGACTGGTAAGTTGTTTTGGAATACAGGCGTTTCTATACCTTGTTATCCATCATTAGAAAATGATATGATATGTGATGTGCTTATAGTCGGAAGCGGAGAAGCAGGTGCTCATATAGCGTATTCGTTAGCGAAAATTGGAATGCGTGTTACGCTCATTGAAAAACGAGCAATCGCATGTGGTAGCACAGCTGCTAATACAGGTTTACTCCAATTTCTTCATGATAAATCGTTAACCTCACTGATCCATACATTTGGTGAAAAAAAAGGGGTACGAGCATATAAGCTTTGTTACGAAGCGTTACGAACAATGGAACAAGTTGTACCGACTCTCGATATTGATCCCCAGTTTATTCCGCGAAGTAGTTTGTATTATGCAAGTAGAAATGAGGATGTATCGTTTTTACAAGAAGAATATAATACGTTACGCCATTATGGATTCCCGGTTGAATATTTTACCGATTCACATATGAAGAAGAAGTATTCATTCACAAAACAAGCAGCGTTATATATGCATGGTGATGCCGAGGTGAATCCGTATTTATTAGCGCATAGCCTTTTGCATAAAGCAAATCAAATGGGAGCTACTATACTTGAGCATACAGAGGCCATACATATAAAAAAACGCCAAAATGATTTAATTTGTTACACGAAAACAGGAAATCAAATTATAGCAAATAATATTATTATGGCGACAGGTTATGAATCACTTTTCGGAAAGAAAGAAAAAAATACAACAGTGGAAACATCTTATGTAGTTGTGACAAATAAGGTAGATTCATTTGAAGGCTGGCACGAACGATCATTAATTTGGGAAACAGCCCGGCCTTACCTATATTTTCGAACATATCAAAATCGCATTATTGTAGGCGGATTAGATGAAGCGATGCAAATTCAAACAATTGGTGATACGAAATTATTGCATAAGCGTGACATCCTTATTAACATTGTAAAAGAGATGTTCCCTCAGTATAAGAATATACAGGCAGAGTACTATTGGGCGGCAGCATTTGGTGGTAGTCATGATGGTCTCCCTATTTTAAAAGAAGACAAAAAGATACATAATTTGTTTTACGCATTACCATATGGAGGTAATGGAACTGTGTATGGAATGGTATTTGCCAAATTATTTGAGCAGTTATTTACAAATAAAGAAAGTGAAGATTTTTCTTTATTTAATCGATAGAAAAAAGGTAGCGAAGTGATGGAATGAGAGATATAAAAAAGTTTTTACAAAAATTACGTCCTGTACAACTCATTGTTTTGTTTTATTTATTAGCAGTAGTTGTATCGGTGATATTGCTTAGTTTCCCGTTTGTTACGAAGGCTGGTGTGAAATGGACATTTATCGATGCCCTCTTTACATCTGTTAGTGCGGTAAGTGTTACGGGATTGTCTGTTGTTACGATTTCAGATACATTTACTACAGCAGGAATTATTATGTTAGCCCTTATTTTACAATTAGGCGGCTTAGGAATTATGGCGCTTGGTACATTCGTTTGGATTATAACGGGGAAAAAGATCGGTTTGCAGAGAAGAAGACTCATTATGGCAGACCATAATCAAGGGAATTTATCAGGCCTTGTAGAATTGATGCGTTCTATTTTAATTGTAATTATTTCGATAGAACTTATTGGAGCAATATTACTAGGTACAAGATTCTTACTTTACTTTCCAACTTGGCAAGAAGCTTATTTTCATGGTTTCTTTGCGGCTGTTAGTGCAACTACGAACGGCGGATTTGATTTAACAGGACAATCGCTAATTCCGTATAAAAAAGATTACATTGTGCAAATGATTCATATGTTACTTATTATTTTAGGGGCAATCGGTTTCCCAGTGTTAATGGAAGTAAAGCAATTCCTTAGTAAAAGGAGACAGCAACTATTTCGTTTTTCGTTATTTACAAAATTGACGACAACAACATTTTTTGCGCTCGTTATCGTTGGAACAATTATGATTTTTTTACTAGAACGAAATCATTTTTTAGCAGGAAAGTCATGGCATGAAACAGTTTTCTATACATTATTCCAATCTGTGACGACGCGAAGTGGTGGACTGGCTACAATGGATATACGTGAATTGTCACAACCGACGCTTTTATTTATGAGTATATTAATGTTTATAGGGGCATCTCCAAGTTCGGTTGGGGGCGGAATACGTACAACAACATTTGCTGTTAGTATATTATCGTTATACACTTTTGCAAGAGGCGGGAGAACGGTCAGAGTCTTCAAACGTCAGCTACATGAAGAAGACGTGCTAAAAGCATCTGTCGTTATGACGATGGGGATTTTATTATGTGCCACGGCACTCTTTATTTTATCTATTACGGAAAATGTACCGCTTATGAGTTTGATTGTTGAAGTGTGTTCTGCTTTCGGAACGACAGGACTATCGACAGGTATTACGCCAGATTTAACAACGGTTGGTAAACTTGTACTCATTGTACTTATGTTTATCGGGCGTGTCGGTATTTTAACATTCATATTAGCTAGTGGTGGAAGAGAACAGCCACCTCGCTATAAATACCCGAAAGAGCGAATTATTATTGGATAATATGAAACCATTCTACCTATGTTAGGTAGAATGGTTTTTTAGTCGTTAATGCCAAATTGCGGATGCATAAAAGCGTCATTCTTATTATCCACTTCTTTTTTTAGCAACTCTTGATTTTCTTCTGAAATCCACCCAATATCATTTGTAGGATGAATCCATTCTTCTCCAGCCATAATGGCAGGGTCTACTTCATCAGTCCAATTGTGAAGTGGACTATTCTCGGAATCATATTTACTGTCTCCGATTACGACGTCATATTGATTTATGAAAGGTTGTTGCATCTTCTTTCCTGTTCCTTTAAAAGATGGAAAATTCATTTGATGCGGGAGCGTTTCATCTAAAATTGGTGACTGAATTTTATCTTTTTTCTTCAAAATAATCGCTCCTTTTATAATGCTTTCTTCATAGGTAGTATTTCCATCTAGCGGCTCTTATGTACTTGTTAACACTTGCCAGTAATAATTATTTCAGCTTGCTTCAAACTAGAGTAGAAAGTGAATCTTTGAGAGCAGGTGAATGTATTGGTAAAAAGAAAAGTAAAACAAAATGCGGCAATCAACAATAATAAAACTCCGAAAGAAAGCTTACCAGATGCAGAATTTGCATTAGAGTATGAAGGAGAAAATAGCGCGAAGTATGCAAATCGTAATTCAAAAAAAGGTAAACAAAAATGAGGCGTTTTTTACAAACGCCTCATTTTTTTGTGGGATTATAAAGGTTTTTTTAATTATTTGTAAATTTAGAGTTCATTATTAGCAGAAAAATGCGAAAAAACATAGAAGTAGCAACGTATTACACAAAAACAAACAACAAACAAAAGATTAATGTTGGTTTAATACTGCTTTTACACTAGTTGTTTATATTTGAATTGTACATAAGATTTGTAAAAGGAGAGAGAGACAGTGAAAAAAACAATCTTTAAAGCTGTAGCAACTGGAATGGTATTTTCGTTATTAATGGGGTGTGGTGCAAAGAAAGAAGAAAGTGCTGGGGCAAAAGTGAAAGATGATAAGTTATCTGGATCATTAACAGTTTACACAGCGATTGAAGAAGAACTTGTACCAATTTATCTTGATTCTTTTAAACAGAAGTATCCAGATGTAAAACTGAATATTGTTCGTGATTCAACTGGAGTTATTACAGCGAAATTGCTAGCTGAAGGAAAAAATACACAAGCAGATGTTGTATGGGGAACAGCAGCGTCTAGTCTATTAGCTTTAGATAAAAAAGATATGTTAAAAGGATACTCTCCAAAAGGAGCAGATCGTGTTCTCACGCAATTTAAAGATGATAAGCAACCAGAAAAATGGGTAGGTAATACGGCATTTATGACGGGGATTGCTATAAATAAAGAAGAATTAAAGAAGAAAAATTTACCGATGCCAGAATCATATGAAGACTTAACGAAACCAGAATATAAAGGAACGCTTGTTATGCCACATCCGGCTTCTTCTGGGACAGGGTTTTTAACAGTTTCTGCATGGTTACAAATTATGGGTGAAGATAAAGGCTGGGATTACATGAAGAAACTTCATGATAATATGGCAACTTATACTCATTCAGGATCAAAACCAGCGAAATTAGCAGGCGCAGGTGAATATCCAGTGGGCGTATCAATGGTTTATAGTGCTTTGAAAGAGAAACAAAAAGGTGCACCAGTTGAAGTTGTATTGCCGAAAGAAGGATTAGGATGGGAAGTAGAAGCGAACGCACTTATTAAAAAAGATAATGCAAAAAATGAAAAATTAGCGCAAGCATTTTTAGATTGGGCGATTACTGATGATGTAATGAAGTTATACTTCGAGAAAAATGGATTTGCGACAATTAAAAATGATTATAAACTTCCAGATGGATTCCCTAAAGATGTAACAGAAAAGTTATACAAAAAGAATGACTTTAAGTGGGCAGCAGAAAATCGCGACAAAATTTTAGAAAAATGGGAAAAAGAGTTTGGCCAAAAAGCAGAACCGAAAAAGTAAGTGAGTGGGAGAGAGAAAAAATGAGCGAATATTTATCAATTCAACACATTCAAAAACAGTTTGATGCATTTACAGCGTTAAAAGATATTTCTTTTACTGTGAAAAAAAATGAGTTTGTATGTTTATTAGGCCCAAGTGGCTGTGGGAAAACGACATTGCTTCGAATTTTAGCAGGGTTAGAAGAGGCAACAACAGGTAGTATAGCTGTGGATGGAAGAGATATTACAGCATTACCTCCTGGAAAGAGGAACTTCGGAATGGTGTTTCAATCGTATGCATTATTTCCGAATTTAACAGCACTTGAAAATATTGAATACGGCTTAAAGACAAAAAAATATGGAAAAGCAGAAGTAAAAGAGAAAGCGCTAGAGGCGTTAGAACTAGTTGATTTACTGAATGTAAAAGATAAATATCCTGCTCAAATGTCTGGTGGACAACAGCAGCGAGTGGCACTTGCACGTGCGCTCGCTCTATCTCCGGATATTTTGTTACTGGATGAGCCGTTATCTGCTTTAGATGCAAAAGTACGTGAAAAGTTACGTAGAGAAATGCGTGATTTGCAAGAAAAAGTAGGAGTAACAACTATTATGGTCACGCATGATCAAGAAGAGGCATTAACGATGGCTGATAAAATTGTTGTAATGAATCATGCGGAAATTATGCAGATTGGAACACCAGAGGAGATTTATCAAAGACCAGCCAATCCGTTTGTGGCAGATTTTATTGGTTCTATTAATTTCTTTTCGAAAAATAATGAAGAACATGCAATTCGTCCTGAACATGTAACAATTGTACAAAATGATGGTATTAAAACGGTTGTGGAAAGTATGGAATTTCGTGGATCTGTATATCGGACAGAAGTGCGAGTCGTAGAAGAGAAAACACATCTTTATAATGAGAAAATTGTAGTGGATATATTGGCATCAGAGGTTGAAAAAACCGCTATTAGAAAAGGAAAGCCGATTCAAATCTCTTTCTCAGAAAATCATATGTTGTCATATGGAAAGAAGGTCATTGTATAGATGGAGATGTTAGAAAATTTCAAGGTAGAAAGTACGAAAAAAAAGATTAAGAGACGTATTGGTAAAGAAGAGTGGATACAAAGACTATTAATTATTGGTATGCTTCTTGCTTTTTTGATCATGCTTGTATTCCCCCTATTACAATTGTTTACACAAGCTTTTTACGATAAAGATGGAGCTTTCATTGGTGTTGCGAATTTCAGTAAATATTTCACAACACCAACGCTAGTTCAATCATTACAAAATACGATATGGATTTCGGGCGCGACAACAATTATTGCAGTGACACTCGCTTTCGCTTACGCTTATGCGATTGCTCGTACGAATGTGTTTGGTAAGCGTGTATTTCAATATGTCGCGTTGTTACCACTATTCGCACCAACGATGATGCACGGTATCGCACTGACATATTTATTTGGTAATCAAGGGTTAGTAACGAAAGGAATGTTTGGCTTGTTTGAAGGGATACAAATCCCTTTATATGGACCAGTAGGAATTGTGATGGCTGAGGTCATGTATACATTTCCGCAAGCATTTCTTATATTATTAATTGCTTTTCAAGGCTCTGATTATCGTTTATATGAAGCTTCTAATATGTTAGGAGCGAGTAAAACAAAGCAATTTTTCACTGTTACTTTACCTAGTGTAAAGTACGGATTAATTAGTGCGATGTTCGTTGTGTTTACACTTAGTTTCACTGATTTTGGGGCACCAAAAATTGTTGGTGGACAATATAATGTACTTGCTACTGATGTATATAAGCAAGTAATTGGACAACAAAATATGCCGATGGGTGCAACTGTCGGAATGATTTTATTAATCCCTGCTATATTTGCATTTGCAATTGATCGCATTACGCAAAGAAAGCAGGCGAATCTCTTATCTTCCAAATCAGTACCTTACAGAATAATAAATAATAAGAAACGAGATGTTATTTCATTCGTATATTGTAGTTTAGTAACGCTTATGATCATTCTATTATTTGTGGCAGTTGGTATTGCGGCAAGTGTGAAAGTATGGCCATATAATATGAGCTTTACATTTGAGCATTTTAACTTTTCTAGTTTAACAGGAGATGGACTTGAAGCGTTTAAAAATAGCGTAATTGTTTCAGCAATCACAGCGGTTATTGGGGCTGTTTTAACATTTATGTTCGCTTATGCAATTGAGAAAATAGATCAGCTACAATTTTTCCGAAAAGCAGGTTACTTTTTCTCTATCGTCCCTTTAGCGATACCAGGTTTAGTACTTGGATTAGGGTATGTCTTCTTCTTTAGTCAACCAACCATACAAATCTTTGGATTTTCCGTAACGAATCCGTTTCATTCTCTATACGGAACAATCGTTGTGCTAGTACTAGTCAATATCATTCATTTTTATTCTGTAACATTTGTTACGGCAACGACAGCTTTAAAGAAATTAGATCGAGAGTTTGAACTTGTTTCACAGTCGATGGGAATTCCGTTTTATAAAACATTCTTTCGAGTAACAGTACCGATGTGTTTACCGGCGATTTTAGAAATGGTAATGTACTACTTCGTAAATTCAATGGTAACTGTTTCGGCAGTCGTATTCCTATACGCAGCTGATTTTAAACTAGCTGCCGTATCAATTGTAAATATGGATGATGCAGGAAATGTAGCACCAGCAGCTGCAATGAGTGTACTTATTGTTGTTACAAATATTGTAGTAAGAGTTGTATATGAATGGGGAACGAAAGCACTTCGTAACCGAACTTCACAATGGCAAAAAAGATAAATAAGAAGGGTGATGGATTGAATGAAAATAGAAGCAGTTATTTTTGATTGGGCGGGTACGACAGTTGATTATGGATGTTTTGCACCACTGGAAGTATTTATGGAGATTTTCCATAAACGCGGTGTTGAAATTACTGCAGAAGAAGCTCGTAAGCCAATGGGGTTATTGAAAATTGATCATGTTAGGGCATTAACAGAGATGCCTCGTATTGCGAATGAGTGGAATCGTGTTTTCGGACAATTACCAACAGAAGCAGATATTCAGGAGATGTATGAAGAATTTGAAGAGATTCTCTTCGCTATTTTACCGCGCTATGCGTCGCCGATTAATGGAGTAAAAGAAGTGATTGCTTCTTTACGTGAAAGAGGAATTAAAATTGGTTCAACGACTGGTTATACGAGTGAAATGATGGATATTGTAGCAAGAGAAGCAGCGCTACAAGGGTATAAACCTGATTTTCTTGTAACGCCAGATGATGTTCCAGCGGGTCGTCCATATCCGTGGATGTGTTATAAAAATGCGATGGAACTTGATGTATATCCAATGAATCATATGATAAAAGTTGGAGACACGGTATCGGATATGAAAGAGGGAAGAAATGCTGGAATGTGGACAGTTGGTGTAATTCTGGGCAGTAGCGAGCTCGGTTTAACGGAAGAGGAAGTGGAGAATATGGATTCGGTAGAACTTCGTGAAAAAATAGAAGTAGTTCGCAATTGTTTCGTTGAAAATGGGGCGCACTTTACGATAGAAACGATGCAGGAACTCGAAAGCGTAATGGAACATATTGAGAAACAAGAACTTATTATTTCATAAAAGGGGAATAGGATCATGACTGAAAATCACTACTTATTATTAACACCAGGACCATTAACGACAACAAAAACGGTAAAAGAAGTTATGTTATACGATTGGTGTACGTGGGATGCTGAATATAACACGATGGTGCAAGATGTAAGAGCTAAACTTGTATCGTTAGCAACGAAGGAAGAAGAGAAATATACGACTGTTCTCATGCAAGGAAGCGGTACGTTTTCAGTTGAAGCAGTAATTGGTTCCGTTATTCCTAAAAATGGAAAGTTACTTGTTTGTACAAATGGTGCGTACGGTAAGCGAATTGTACAAATGGCAGAGATGTTACATATAGATGTGGTGGTTAGTCAAACGGAAGAATGGGAGCCTACTAATATTGCAGAAGTAGAAAAGATATTACAACAAGATAAAGGGATTACACATATTGCAGTTGTTCATTGTGAAACAACAACAGGTATTATCAATCCAATTGTAGATGTATGTAAATTAGGGAAGCAATATGGAAAAGTAACACTAGTTGATGCAATGAGTAGTTTTGGTGGTATTGAAATAGATATCGCTGAGTTGCAAATTGACTTTCTAGTTAGTAGTGCGAATAAATGTATTCAAGGGGTTCCTGGGTTTGGCTTTGTTATTGCAAAGCGCGATGAATTGTTAAAATGCAAAGGGCAGGCACGTTCATTATCATTAGATTTATATGATCAGTGGGAGACGATGGAAAATCAAAATGGTAAATGGCGTTTTACGTCACCTACACATGTTGTACACGCTTTTTATCAAGCACTACTTGAATTAGAAAAAGAGGGCGGAGTAAAAGCTCGTTACAATCGATATTATAACAATCAAAAACTATTAGTGAATAGAATGAGAGAAATCGGATTTAAGTCACTAGTAGATGAAAAATATCAGTCGCCTATTATTACATCCTTCATTTATCCAGAAGAGTGGTTTGATTTTGGGCAATTATACAATGAATTAAAGCGTGATGGCTTTGTTATTTACCCAGGTAAAATTTCAAAAGTAGATACATTCCGTATTGGAAATATCGGTGATGTACATGAGGCAGATATCAATCGCTTAGTTGATAGTATTGCTAAAGGAGTTGTTATAGGTTGAAAGTATTCTGCTTAGGTGGTGCAGGTAAAATTTGTCGTGAAGCAATTTTAGATTTAGTGCAATTTTCATCTTTTGAGACGATTACAGTAGCTGATTTTAATGAAGAAGAGGGCCTGAAAGTAGTAGAATGGCTCAACGATCCTCGTGTTGATTTTGTGAAAGTAGATGTAACAAATCATGAGGATACGGTTGCAAAAATGAAGGGCTATGACATTGTAATGGATGGCACGACGATAAAGCTAAATGGTTTGTCAACTCGATGTATTGCAGAAGCAGGCTGTCACGGTGTGAATTTGAATGGATTTGGTGAAGAAAATGACTCGCATTCTATATTTGTTCAAAACGGAAAAACATGTTTACCTGGTTTTGGTATGACGCCAGGTGTAACGCAAATGATGGCAATGCATGCAGCAAATCAGCTAGATACTGTAGAATCAGTTCGTGTCAGTCACGGTTCGTATCGTCCGATTGCTTTTTCTGCATCAATTACAGAAACAACGACATATGAATATGATCCACATTTACCATCACGTACAGTGTATGAAGATGGTGAGTTTAAGCAAGTACCTCCGTTTGCGCGTCCGAGAGAAATTGAATTACCGGCGCCTTATGGTAAGGCAACGCAGTATATAATCCCGCATTCTGAAACGATTACGTTAGCAAAAGCACTGAAAAATAAAGGCGTCAAACTGATAGAGACGAGAGGGACTTGGCCAAAGCAAAATATGCAACTCGTACGTGCGTTATATGATTACGGTATATTGCGTAATGATCAAGTTGAAATAAATGGGGAAGAAATAGGCATTATGGATTGTATTTCGAAGTATTTATTGCAATCGAAAGAGGGACAAGAAACAGAAATTTACGGTTATGCACTTCATGTAGAAGTAATAGGTATGAAAAATAATGAGAAACAAAGGCACATATTATATCATACACACCCGTTATCTGATGGATCTGTTGTAGGATGGGAAAAATTAAGAGCTTATACAAGAAACGTCGGTATTCCATTTGGGATTGCTACAGAGTTAATCGCAAATGGGAATGTAAATAAAGTCGGGGTTGTGACACCTGAGGAAGCTTTTGTAAAGCCACAAATTATTTTTGATGAACTAGTAAAGCGTGGTATTCATATTCATGAAGAAGTTTTTACTGAAAAAGAAAGTTATAACTTTGTATAAGTAAGGTAGTTTATGAGGTAGAAATCAATGGGGTGAGGCTATGTCTGTAGTAGGTGAAGAAAGAAAGCGAACCATTCTTGAGAAGGTAGAGTTTAAAGGGAAAGTAAAAGTTTCAGAGTTAGCGAGAGAATTTGCTGTATCAACAGAGACGATTCGCCGTTATTTAGAAGAATTGGATCGTGAAAAGAAGTTGAAGAAAGTGTATGGTGGTGCCGTCCAGCTTCCAGGAGCTGGAATAGAGGCACCGATGTTAGAACGAGAGATGCTACATATAGAAGAGAAGAAGAGAATTGGGTATAAAGCAGCAACGTTTGTGGAAGATGGAGATGTGATTGCGATTGATGACGGAAGTACACCACTTCAAATGGTGCCATATCTTGTCCATCGTAAAAATTTAACGATTGTAACAAGTTCATTTCCAGTAGCGACACAATTAATTTCTTCTATTAATAAAAAGATGTTTCACGGTGAAGTTTTATTTATTGGCGGAAAAGTATCTCCAAAGCACTCACGTGTGTCAGGATCTATTTCACAGCAAGTAATCCAGCAATTTCATTTTCATAAAGCATTCGTTTCGATTGATGGATTGTTACCCGGTTTTGGGGTTTCTAGTTTTGAATTAGAAAAGGCAAAACTGTCAGAAGCGATGATGAAATTAGCGGAGAAAACATATATTTTATGTGATCATACAAAAATAGGGGTAAAAGGAAATTACCGAATAGCAGCATTTTCGCGTATTCAACATGTAATTTGTGATAAGAAAATGCCTTATAGTTTTGAAGAGGAAGTCAAAAGGCATAATATTCAATGGACAATTTGCTAACTAAATTGAACTCCCACCTGATTATGAGGTGGGAGTTTTACTGTCCGCAAATAGCGGGATAAAAGATTTGGATTTATGCAAAAAGTGGACACATTTTCTCATCTCTTTCATATAATTTACCAATACAAAAAAAGTTGGTCGAAGGAAAGAAGGGAGAAGCATGTCAGAACGGATATATAATAAACTTGTATTGTATGCAAATATTTTACAAAAAATTGGTTTTATTAATGAAAAAGAAAAAAGTGAAATTCTTCATACGATAGGCAAAAAGGCCCTTTGAATAAAGGGCTTTTTATTTTTTATCTATGAAAATATAAACTTAATGTAATATTATCATTGACAATGATAATGAGATTCATTATCATTTATTTGTAGGTAATTGATAAGTATTATCAATTGTAAAAATTATATATGATAGGGGATATTATTTTGAAAAAAAGTTATATTAAGGCGCTAGTAGTAGCCACAACATTAGCAATTCCATTTGCTACATACTCTACTCCAGCGTTAGCAGCACTAAAAGCTGAAGCAAACCAGTCGGTGGCAGCAGCTAGTGAACGTACATACGATACTGAAATTAAAATATATAAGGATCAAAAAGATGAGCCATCTATGGTTTCTCAGTATATAAAAAATCCTAAAGTAGCAATTGAAGATGGGAAAAAAATTGTTACTGTAACAATACAAGATAGCGATTATTTTCAATATCTTAGAATAGAGGATAAAAACCAACCTGGTGTATTTCAAGATGTGAAAGTTTTATCAGAAGATAAGAGGAAAAATGGAACGAAAGTAGTCCAATTTGAAATTGGCGAATTTGAGAAGAAGCATAATATGCAAATGCATATACTTATTCCGGCCATCGGATATGATCACAAATATCAAGTTCAATTTGAAATTAACGATCCAACTGTAGGTGACAAAGAAACAGAGAAACCCGATGATAACTCCAATTCAGGCAATACGGAAACGGATCATCCAGTTGATAGTCAAAATATGATAACAGATAATAAATTAAGAGAACTTGTTAATAAAAAAGTATTTAATAGAAAAGATTTAAATACACCGATTACGAAAGAAGAGTTATTACAAGTAAAGGACTTGTTTTTAAATACGAATGAGATTCTTGATTATAGTGCATTAAAATATATGCCCAATTTAAAATCTTTAACAGTTGCGAATGCGAAGATAACAGATCCGTCGTTCTTTGCGAACTTAAAGCAATTAAATCATTTAGCTTTGCGAGGTAATGAATTTTCAGATGTAACGCCACTTGTTAAGATGGATAATTTAGAATCTCTTGATTTAAGTAATAATAAAATTACAAACGTTGCACCATTAGTTGAAATGAAAAATGTAAAAAGTTTATATCTATCAGGAAACCAAATAGAAGATGTAACAGCATTAGCGAAAATGGAACAACTAGGTTACTTGAATTTAGCAAATAATAAAATTACGAATGTTGCTCCATTAAGCGCGTTGAAAAATGTAACATACTTAACTTTAGCAGGTAATCAAATTGAAGATATTAAACCGTTATATTCATTACCTTTAAAAGACTTAGTATTAACGCGTAATAAGGTTAAAGATTTATCGGGTATTGATCAAATGAATCAATTAAATAAATTATTTATCGGGAAAAATCAAATTGAAGATGTGACACCACTTGTTAAAATGACTCAGCTTACAGAATTAGATTTACCTAACAATGAGTTAAAAGATATTACGCCATTATCTAGTCTAGTAAACTTACAAAAGCTTGATTTAGAAGCAAATTATATTTCAGACTTAACACCAGTTAGCAATTTGAAAAAGTTAGTATTTCTAAGTTTTGTTGCAAATGAAATCCGTGATGTTCGACCAGTTATAGAACTAAGTAAAACAGCTTATATCAATGTTCAAAACCAAAAAGTATTTTTAGAGGGTACAGAAGTAAATAAAGAAGTAAAAGTACCTGTATACGAAAAAGATGGTAAAATCTCTACAAAAATTCGTTTGAAGAGCGAAGGTGGTACGTATAGTAACGATGCAGTTATGTGGAGCACACCAGGTGAGAAAGTATATGAATTTGGTGTGAAAGATCCATTTGCGGATACAGGAATCTTCTTTACGGGATCTGTCATTCAAAATGTGGTAGAAAGTAAAGGGGATAACACTTCTAAAGAAGACAACACTTCTAAAGAAGATGAAAAAGTAGAAGTAGTGGAATTTAAAGATGTACCAAAAGGACATTGGTCAGAAGAAGCAATTAATTATTTAGCGAAAGAAAATATTTTCAAGGGATATGGAAATGGACAATTTGGATTTGGGGATAGTATTACTCGTGGACAAGTTGCGTCTTTAGTACAAAGGTACTTGAAATTAGAACATAAAGGAGAGCAGAAAGAGAGATTTACAGATACGAAAGGGCATATGTTTGAGCAAGATATTGCTACAGTTGCGCAAGCTGGCATTATGCAAGGTGATGGTACTGGGGAGTTTCGTCCAGATGGAGTATTAACTCGATATGAAATGTCTGTAGTATTGCATAAAGTATTTCAGTTAAAAGAAGATGGAAATAATAAAGTGAACTTTAAAGATGTACCAACTGGTCATTGGGCAGAAGGTTATGTGAAAACGTTAGCGGATAATAATATATCAAAAGGTGATGGAAACGGAAACTTTTTAGGTGATGATCTCGTAACACGTGAACAATATGCACAGTTTTTATATAACGCAATAACGAAATAAAAGATGAGAAAATACGTTATTCTTTGATTGAAAAAGAATAACGTATTTTTTATGTATAAAATGAAATAGAGAATAGATAGGAGTATAGACATATGAATAGCCCATTTTAAAGAAGAGGTATGAAACTATATTGACAAAAAGGCGTTCTCATGTGATAATTCAATTAAATTTTTAGAATAATCAAAAAATATTTCTTTTACATAGAAAGGATTCGAACATTATATAAATATTATGCCGGGGGTGACGAAATGTTATTTTTTCTAAAAAAATGGAATGAATTAAAAGATGTGAAATCTGAATTGGCACTTCGTGATTGGTTTTATGGTACAAAAATTAGTTTATCACTCTGTACGTCAAAAGAGCCGTTAACTTTTTTGGTAAACGTTGAGGGAAGAGATAAAGGGTTATTTTCAGAAGAAGACTTTATTGTTGTTAATTGTATGTGTGAGCCAGTATTTGAAAATGAAGAAAAACCAGCTGCAGAATCGTTTATGCATGCGGATATTTATAAAAAAAGTAGTGCAGAATGTATTTTACAAGTGCAGACTGTAGATAGCCATTTAATATCAGAGTTATATGGAGAAGAAGGGGAAGTAACATTCGATAAACGTAGCGTGGAACGTGTTTTTGGAAAAGAAGGTATAACAGAAATGTCAATTCCGATTGTAGAAGATGAGAAAAAATTCGCTGATTTATTAGAAAATAATGTACCGAATTTTATTGAAGGTGGAGGAGTAGTTCTTGTTCATAATTATGGCATGATCGTGTGGGGGAAAACTCCAGAAGAAGCGAAAAAATGGTTAGAGGGTATAGAATATTTAATGAATTACCATGTAAAGTTGTTAATGATAAAAGGTGCAAAGAGCTCTGTTATATAAAATGTTTGTGATGTCGTTACAAGTCAATAAATAAATGAAAGCGTTTTAAAAATAATTTTACTCATAAAATATAGGTCTCCTTATTATATATAGATTACATGTTGACATGTAAGGAGGAACATATTTTGCGAGTTAAATATCATTTTCTGCCAAAACAGCAAGTAACATTTTGCAAAATGAACCATTCAGGTGAAGAGGCTTTACACATTATGAATGAAACGGGATTTCGAGCAATCCCTGTGTTAGCAGAAGATGAAAAGAAATTCATGGGGATTATTTATAAAGTAGATCTTTTAGAAAAAAAGTGTAATAGTGGATTAGAGAAAGTAAGCACGGAACATATGCTGGAAGATTCCTCTGCATTTATTTTTGAAAAGGATTCTTTTTTTAGAGCATTTTATGTTATTCGTCGACTTCCATTTTTAGCTGTGCTAAATGACTATAATGAATTTGTCGGTATCTTAACGCATTCCAATATATTTGATGTTATTGAAGATTCATTTGGTATGCGGACGGGTGGTTATATATTAACAATTGCGACACAAGATTGTAAGGGAACGATTAAAGAACTTGGGACATTGTTGAAAGCTTTTAATATCGGTGGACTATTTACGCTAGATAACGGTGATCAATATATTCGCCGCGTTATCGTAAATATAGCAGATGAGTTAAATGAAAAAAGATTGAAGCAATTAATTGAAAAAATAGAGAAAAAAGGATTCAGGGTGAGCCATGTAGATTATATTTAAGGTGGAAAGGAAAGGTACCAATTTGCTATATGCAGATTGGTACCTTTTTTAGTGTGAGTAATGAATCTTATTTTGAAACAGGAGGTGGAGATAGTGCTAAATCAGATAAAAAAATAAAATCTGCATGTTCGCGAATGTTAGGAATCGAAGTTTCTATAACACGTGATGTAATTTCACCTGGAGGCCCAACGTGTCCGATAGCTACCATAATCGGTTTTTCTTGAATTTTTTTAATGAGTAATTGAGCTTGTTTTGAAATATGTGCGGCTGTATACACATCATCAAAAAATAATTGGTTTTCAATAATAGGCACTCCTAATTCTTTCCCGATTTTTGGAACGACACTCTTAGGATTTGTTTTGCTATCTAAATAAAATAAACCGTGTTTTTTACAAGCTGCAAGTATAAGCCTTACAATTCTTTCGTCCGCAGTCACTTTTGATCCCATATGATTGTTCATCCCAATTGCATGTGGTACTTCTTGGATCGCTTGTTCGAGTCGGTTATTTATTTCTTCGTCGCTTAAATCAGTTGTAATTGCTTTTGGTCCAAGCCATTCTTTTTTACCTTTAATAGGTTCCATTGGCATATGTATAATAACTTCGTGCCCTTTCTTATGAGCCGCTATCGCATCTTCCTTTGTGGAAGGGAGAAAAGGCATAACGGCAACAGTCAGTGGAATAGGAAGTGATAACATTTTATCAGTCCCCTTCATATTATTGCCAAAGTCATCAATGACAATAGCGACTTTGTTTGTATGTGCCTTTGCTTGAACAGGAAACAAGAAGGATGGTAAGAACATAGTAAATATAAGCAATGCAATCGTATATTTGCGCATATAAATAGTTCCTTTCTATTTTATCCCGCTATTTGCGAGCAGTGAGGAATGAACAAGATCCCCAATGATTAAATTTGACTTTATCAATCACCATTATGTTTTGCGTTTTTATATAAATTAAACAAAAAATGTCGAAGAAAAGTATATGGAAAATAGAGAATACGCTATTTAATTGGTATTTGTAAAAAAAGAAGATGAAAAAAATGTCTATTATTGCGAATGTATTTACAAAGATAGAATAATTTGTAATAATTCTCAAAGTGAGGGTAAAGATTTGTAAATTACAGGGAGAAAATGTTAAATTTTCTGATTCTTCAAATTCAAATATGATTAAGTAGTTAAAAGGCCGATGGAGAAGTGAAGTTGAGAGCATGGAAGTATAATAAGGGGGATATGAATGTTTACTGTAAAAAGGAAGTACACATTAGAAAAGCTTTCACGTGATATTCATATGAAACGTGAAGAAATGATTCAATTAGGTTTAACAAGTGGTTTAAATAGTATGGAGACGATTCAAGTGAGTCAAGAATTGGACAAGCTTATTTTACAGTACCAGTGTTATAAAGAAAAACAAACACCAAAATGGTTATCATTTATAAAGGTACCTATTTTTCAAATTGGGTATGAAGGAAAATCGAGTAATTTTTGGCGAATGCTTGTGGCGGGTTTTATGAAATAAGTATAATTACCCTTTTGGGAGAAGGATAATTATACTAGGTGTAACGGAATTTCGATATGAACTGTCGTTCCTTCGTGTTCTATACTGTCGATAAAAATATGCCCATTGTACATCTCTACAATTCGTTTACATATGACAAGTCCAAGACCTGTTCCAGTATCTTTATTAGTAAAGAACGGATGAAAGAGGTGTTTTTGAATATGTTTTGGAATCCCTTTTCCAGTATCTATAATTTGCAATTGTGCGTGTGTTTCATTGTTTGTTACAGAAATAGTTAGTGTATCACCAGAAGTCATGGCTTCAATTGCATTTTTTGTAATGTTTAAAACCACTTGTTTCATATGGTCTTTTGAGCAACGGATATGAACAGGATGGTCTGGTAAATGTAAATGGAATACAATGTTATGTAGATTCGCCTCAGATTGAATAATTAATGCTACCTCATTTAGAATGTTTCTCACATCATATGTTTGTTCAATGATTGCAGTTGGCTTTCCAAGAATAAGAAATTCGCTTACAATTTCATTAATCCGTTCTATTTCTTGTTCGATGACGGAAAAATAGAACTGGTCTTGTTCATCTTTATATTTCTCTTTTAATAGAGCGACAAGTCCTTTAATTCCGGTAAGGGGATTACGGATTTCGTGGGCTGTACTAGCTGCAAAAGTGCCAACCAATTCAATTTTTTGTAGTTCATTTTGTTGTCTTTCCAGTTTTGTTTGCCGTTTTAACAACATATATTGAGCAAGTAAAAATAAAATAGACATTAAAAATAAAGTAGCTATACACTCTATTGCAACCCACTGGTATAAGGTTTTTTGATGGATAGGCAATGGAGAAACAGAGACCTTCCAATTTAATCTTTGGAGTGGGGTAGTAAGCATATTAGAATGTGCATCACTTGTTTCGTTATTGTCATCGGTTAGAAAAACTACATCATATTTATCAGTTACTTCAAAGTGGTATTGTGGCTTAATGGCATTTAAAGATGCTGAAATGTAGTCAAAGCGTAAACTTGCTAACAATAAGCCTGATAGCGACTTCTGTTTATTGAAAATGGGAGAAGCAATCATAATAGCTTGATGTCCAAGAACACGATCTGTAATGACTGATGATACAGTTGTTTTCTTCGTCTGTAACGCGTCTTGAATATATTTACGATCTGAGACATCAACAGGTGGTCGGTCGCCTTCGGATGCGATTGTAATGATGCCTTCTGGTGTAGCGTAATATAGACCAGAAAAACGTGCATCGTTTCCATCTGTATCATGTACAATTTGTTTCACACCATTTATATTTCCAGTCTCGGTTCCTACGACCTTTGAGAGCATTTCTAATGCGGAAATCGCTTCACCAAGGTGATGATCTAAATAGTCTCTATATAAAAAGAGAACCGTGTGAGCAGATAGTTTATTTTCCTGCTTCATTTTATATGAATGATATGAATAAAATGTAGCACCAATCCCTATCGTTGGTAGGATAACAAGCAATATATATAAAACTATGCTGTGGAATTTGAATTTCAAATTTGGTACTCCTTCTTTTTTATTATCATTATATATAAACTATGTTAAAATTGTCATGTTTTTATTCAAGAATCATTCATAATATATTTGGGGAGAGGAAATGAATGAGTGAATACTCATTCGGAATTTACATGAAGCACTAAGCTGTTTTTTCTTTTTATTACTGAGAATTTAAGTGAAGGGTTGAAAGTTGTATGACATCAAATAATGAACGAGAAGATATTTCTCAATCTCTAAAAGTATTTATTGCATTATCTCGTGTACATCGTTCTGTTATGGATATTACAAATAAATCTATACAAAGTAACGGGTTAAATCCAACTGAATTTGCTGTATTAGAACTGCTATATCATAAAGGCGGTCAACCACTTCAGCAAATTGGTGAGCGTATTTTAATAGCTAGTGGCAGCATTACATATGTTGTAGATAAGCTAGAGAAAAAGGGACTAGTAAAAAGAATTCCGTGCCCGAATGACAGACGTGTTATTTATGCTCAATTAACTGAGTCTGGAGAGAACTTTATTGCTTCTATTTTTCCAGGGCATGAACAAGTTATACATCAGTCTTTTGAAATGTTAACGAAAGAGGAAAAGGATGAATTACTTGATCTATTAAAAAAGATTGGAAAGTATGAAAAGTAATAGTATGTTCCAAAGGAGCTTTGGATAACGAAATCCAAGGCTTTTTTGTTTACATGTAATTATGACAATAGCTGCCGTATTTTGTTGAAGAATAAGAGGAGATTTGTAAGTAAGCATTGAATTATAGTAAGGATACATATAATGGAGAGGAGGCTCGTTCATGTCATTTAAAGACTATGAATATAAACGGCCAAATATTGAAGAATTAAAAGAGAAGTTTACTGTTGCTTTAGAGAAGTTTGATAACGCCAAAACTGTAGAAGAACAAAAACAAGTCATCAATTCAATTAACGAAATTCGCAACGACTTCGGTACAATGGGGAATCTTTGTTACATTCGTCATTCTGTTGATACGACAGATGTTTTTTATAAGGAAGAGCAGGATTTCTTTGATGAATTCTCTCCAGTTGTACAAGGATATGGTACAAAGTATTATAATGCGTTAATACATTCTCCATTCCGTGAAGAATTAGAAGCGTATTATGGAAAGCAATTATTTGCTTTAGCGGAGTGTGATTTGAAAACATATTCTGATGAAGTCGTGAAAGATTTACAATTAGAGAATAAATTGTCTTCACAATATACACAGTTATTAGCATCTGCAAAAATTGACTTTGCAGGAGAAGAAAGAACGTTATCACAGCTTATTCCATTTATGCAAGGGAAAGAAAGAAGTGAACGTAAAGTAGCAAGTGAAGCATATTACGGATTTTTAGCTGAGAATGAGGAAGAGTTAGATCGTATTTATGACGAGCTTGTTAAAGTGAGAACGAAAATCGCCAAATCTTTAGGTTTCAAAAACTTTGTTGAACTTGGATATGCAAGAATGTACCGTACAGATTATAATGCGGAAATGGTGGCGAATTATCGTCAGCAAGTACTTGATTATATCGTTCCAGTTACAACGGAATTAAGAAAACGACAACAAGCACGTATCGGTGTAGAGAAGTTAGCGTATTACGACGAAAACTTTGAGTTTGCTACTGGTAATCCAACTCCAAAAGGAGATGCGGATTGGATTGTTAATCATGGGAAAACGATGTATAAAGAGTTATCGGCTGAAACGGATGAATTTTTCAATTTCATGCTAGATAATGATTTATTAGATTTAGTTGCGAAAAAAGGAAAAGCTGGTGGCGGATATTGTACATATATTGAGAATTATAAAGCTCCATTTATTTTCTCAAACTTCAACGGAACATCTGGCGACATTGATGTATTAACACATGAAGCTGGTCATGCTTTCCAAGTATATGAAAGCCGTAAGTTTGAAATTCCAGAATACAATTGGCCAACGTATGAAGCATGTGAAATTCATTCTATGAGTATGGAATTCTTTACATGGCCATGGATGAAGTCATTCTTTGAAGAAGATGCAGATAAATATTATTTCTCTCACTTAAGTTCAGCGCTTCTGTTTTTACCGTATGGTGTATCTGTTGATGAATATCAACATTATGTATATGAAAATCCAGAAGCATCACCAGAAGAGCGCAAGACAGCATGGCGTAATATAGAGAAAAAGTATTTGCCGCATCGTGATTATGAAGATAATGATTATTTAGAGCGTGGTGGATTCTGGCAACGTCAAGGGCATATTTATAGCTCGCCGTTCTACTATATCGACTACACGTTAGCACAAATTTGTGCGTTGCAATTTTGGAAACGTGCAAGAGATAATAGACAAGAGGCGTGGGAAGATTATGTAAATCTGTGCCAACAAGGTGGAAGTAAATCATTCTTGGAATTAGTAGAAGTTGCAAATTTAACATCACCATTTGCTGAAGGTTGTGTGAAAAGTGTCATTACAGAAATAGAAGCATGGCTACATGCGATTGACGACACAAAATTGTAAAAAACATGCGCTTTTTTTCACATGTTTAACATCGACATAACGAGAAAATGATGAGATAATAAAAGAAAATTCAGAATACTAAAAGGTGTTTCTAATAAGGAGCACCTTTTTTCACCAACAAAAAGGGGGGAAAGAAGTATGCTTCAATCTAATATGGATGTGAGTTTAGAAAGTTTGGTGAACTCATTACAGTCTACTCGAAGCACGCTATTATCAGAAATTGAAATGTTAAATGATACAGAAGTGAATGTAAAGCCACGCCGTGATAAATGGAGTATTATTCAAATTTTGCATCACTTGCACTTAATTGAACAATCAGTTACGTCTGCCCTTGTATATGCTTTACAAAAAAATGAAAGAAATACGACTCCATTTAAAGATCTCCAACTTACGCTTGATCGCACACATAAACGAGAAGCTCCTCAGCAAATGCAACCAACAGAAACGTTAATGAAAAAACAGCAAGGAATTCAATTACTAGAACATTCACGACAAGAACTATTACATGCGCTTCATAGTGTGATAGATGAAAAAGATCTATTTGAAAATGGATTAAAGCATCCGGTTTTTAATGATCTGAATTTGTATCAGTGGGTTCAATTTCTTGATTTGCATGAACAAAGACATCTTACGCAGTTAAAAGAGGCGAAACACGCAATTTTACAGCGATAATTAGAAGGAAGTGGGAGACCACTTCTTTTTTGATACGTGCATAGTTTTCTTTCTTATTTTGGAATACTACATGGAGAAAGAAAAGAAGGAGTTGAAAAGTATGTCCAACAAAAAGAAAGAAGAAGAGCGCGCTTGGAAAGCACGTAAAGAAAATCAAAAACCACATGGAAAAGTGAAAGCCTTTGCTGAATTAGTTGAAGGAACAGAAAAAACGTGATGATTATTTCATCACGTTTTTTGTATGAGTGGAAAAGTTAATAAGAAGGTTGTACCAGTCCCTTTTTCGCTTATAATATCAATTTTTCCATTCATAGCTTGCACAACACTGAATACGACCATCATTCCAAGACCAGTCCCTTTTTCTTTCGTTGAGTAGAAAGGGGATCCAAGGCGTTTTACTTGTTCTTGATCCATACCAACTCCTGTATCTTTTATATATAACTGAATACGCTTATGATCAGGAACTAATGTGAAATAAAGATCACCGCCTTTTGGCATGGCCTCAATGCAGTTTTTTAAAATATTTAACAAGCATTGATTTAGTTTTTGTTTTTCTCCCGCGATAAAAAAAGAAGTGCTTTGCTTTATATAATGAGTACGCACATTTGCTAAATTAGCAAGCGGTGTAATTAACGCTAATGCGTGTAGTAGTTCTTCTTCTAACTGTAATGTTTGTTCTTTTTCAATACTTGGTTTTGCAAAGGTTAAATAATCTGTAAGAACGTGATTTGCTTGTTCGATTCCGTTGATGGCTATATCGATATATAATTTTCGCTCCTGTTCAGTGCATGTATCTGATTGTAAAAGTTGCAAAAACCCTTTCGTTGAAGTTAATGGATTGCGAATTTCATGAGAGATAGAAGCTGCCATTTCACCAATTAAATGGAATTTTTCAGCATTCATAAGTTCGTTTTGTAGACGAACTTGAGTTTGTAATATATGTAGTAAATATAAAATAAGGATTGTACCAAGTATCGTACATAACTCATACACAATAATATGTGGTATATAATCAGACTTATTTGTAACTTTTGAAAGAAAGAATGGTATCCAACTAAAGCCGTATGTGAGACTGTAGATAATAGCAAGTGTTATTTTTATACGATTAGAAGTTCGATTGAAAACTTTGTATGTAAATAGTAGGACAATAAATAGAAGGATAGAACCGATAAGCGATGGAAAAACACCTATTCCTCCTAATAAGAAGCGGTATATATTTAATACAATTAATATAGATCCACCGGCAATAGGACCTCCTGTTAATGTACCGACAATTAATACGATATGGCGCATATCAAATTGAAATCCATAATTTGTTTTTGCTCCGAAAGTAATACATAGTATGGTAGCGAGGCAACATAATGCAATAAATATAGCTGAATTTAATTTAGGAGAACGTTTCCCTTTTTGATTCCAAAATAAATGGTATACGAGCATGGTAACAAGGATGAATAATATATTTAAAAAGAGATAAATAATAAAGGGTTTCAGTGGGGTGCCTCCTCTCTTCTCACATTAAATTAATCATACTATAAAATGAAAGAAATGAAATGAGAAATAGCGGAAAAATCAGAAATTTTTTCTGGTAGTATACAATATGTTACAATAAGCTTTGTCAATGAAAGAAGGAATTCCGTGCAATGCACGGGAGAGGTTCGCGAACTCCCTCTATAAAAAACTATGGAAACAACAATATCTTTAGGTATTGTTTTGTTTTTTTATTGTGACAGTTCAAGAACGTTCTTTCTTCTTATTCGTAGTAGAGAAGGAGAATGAGTGAAATGAAAAAAGAAAAGGCAGTTGTTGTTTTTAGTGGAGGGCAAGATAGTACGACATGTTTATTTTGGGCAATAGAGCAGTTTGCAGAAGTAGAGGCTGTAACGTTTAATTACAATCAACGTCATAAGTTAGAAATTGATTGCGCAGCAGAAATTGCAAAAGAGCTAGGAATTAAACATACGGTACTAGATATGAGTCTATTAAATCAACTTGCTCCAAATGCGTTAACGAGAACGGATCTGGAGATTACACATGAAGAAGGTGAATTGCCATCGACGTTTGTAGATGGACGAAATTTACTATTCTTATCATTTGCTGCTGTATTAGCAAAACAAGTTGGGGCACGTCATATTGTAACGGGTGTATGTGAAACTGATTTTAGTGGTTATCCAGATTGCCGTGACGTGTTTGTGAAATCGTTAAACGTTACTTTAAATTTATCCATGGATTATCCGTTCGTAATTCATACACCACTTATGTGGATTGATAAAGCGGAAACATGGAAATTATCAGATGAACTTGGAGCATTCGAGTTTGTTCGAGAAAAAACATTAACATGTTATAACGGAATCATTGGTGATGGTTGCGGTGAATGTCCAGCATGTCAACTTCGTAAAGCAGGATTAGATACGTACCTGCAAGAGCGTGAAGGAGCGAGTAACTAATGGATAACTTCTTTGGATTTCGCATCGTAGAAAATTTGCAAAAAATGGACAAGGATATTCAGCGTAAGCAGCTTAAATATCATAATAAAAGAGTAATGGTCAGCAAGGAATTTACATTTGATGCAGCACACCATTTGCACTGTTATGAAGGGAAATGTAAAAACTTACATGGTCACACATATAAAGTTGTATTTGGGATTAGTGGATATGTAAATGAAATCGGTCTTGCGATTGACTTTGGAGATATAAAAGAAATTTGGAAGAATGAAATAGAAATCTATTTAGACCATCGTTATTTAAACGAAACGTTACCAGCAATGAATACGACTGCTGAAAACATGGTCGTTTGGATTTACGAAAAGATGGCAGAAGCATTAATAAAAGATAATCGTGCGAACGAATATAAAGGAGCTCGTGTTGAATTTGTTCGTCTTTTCGAGACGCCAACTAGTTATGCGGAAGTAAGACGGGAGTGGATGCTCGATGAGTAAAATCCCTGTTTTAGAAATATTTGGTCCGACTATTCAAGGTGAAGGAATGGTTGTGGGACAAAAGACGATGTTTATCCGTACAGCTGGCTGTGATTATAGCTGTGCTTGGTGTGATTCTGCTTTTACTTGGGATGGATCGGCTAAAGATCAAATTAGACAGATGACAGCAGAGGACGTTTGGAATGAGCTTGTAGAAATTGGTGGCGAAAATTTTTCTCATGTTACGATTTCAGGTGGAAATCCAGCGTTGCTGAAAAATATTGAGTTTCTTCTTTCTATATTAAAAGAGAATGGAATGCGAACGGCAATTGAAACGCAAGGGAGTAAATGGCAAGATTGGTTACTTCAAATTGATGAGATAACGATTTCTCCAAAACCACCAAGTTCGGCAATGAATACTGATTTTCAGAAGTTAGATGCTGTGATTCAGAAACTAGCAGGAAAAGATATTAGTTTAAAAGTAGTAGTATTTGACGATCAAGATTTTGAATATGCAGTTAAGATGCACGAACGTTATCCAAATGTGCCATTTTTCTTACAAGTAGGGAATGATGATACAAAAACAGTGGATGATGCGATGTTGATTAAAAAATTATTAGATAAGTATGAGTGGCTTATTGATAAAGCTGTAAATTGTAAAGAGATGAATGATGCAAAAGTATTGCCGCAGCTTCATGCGTTAGTATGGGGAAATAAACGCGGAGTATAATGAGAAGGGATGTTTAAAATGGCAGGAAGATTAGATGAAGATTTAAAAGATGTAACGTTACTAGGAAATCAAAATACAAAATATTTATTTGAATATAGCCCAGAAATTTTAGAGGTATTTGATAATAATCATCCAAACCGTGATTATTTTGTGAAATTCAATTGCCCTGAATTTACAAGCTTATGTCCGAAAACAGGTCAACCAGATTTTGCAACAATTTATATTAGCTACATTCCAGAACAAAGAATGGTAGAGAGTAAATCTTTAAAGTTATATTTATTTAGTTTCCGCAATCACGGTGATTTCCATGAAGATTGCATGAACGTTATTATGAATGATTTAATTAAATTAATGGATCCACGTTATATTGAGGTATGGGGTAAATTCACACCACGTGGAGGGATTTCAATTGATCCTTACTGCAACTACGGTCGCCCAGGAACGAAGTATGAACAAATGGCAGACTACCGCATGATGAACCATGATCTATATCCAGAAACAATTGATAATCGTTAATATATAATAGAAAGAAAGGATCTGTATAACATACAGATCCTTTCTTTCTATTATATTATGCATTTTGATTAATGACAGTATAGTTTTTATGACTCACAACTGTAAGAGGTTCCATATCTAGTTCTCTAAAATTTTCCATAATTGTTATATCTACAATAACGGAGTTTTGATTTACTTTTTGAACACGGCCTTGCATTCCACCTTTAAATTCAATGATATCTCCAGTTTCTGCGATCTGCATAAGCAACTCTCCTTGTTACAGTTTTCCCAAAAAAGAGTAATTTTGGTTTTTTTATTTCCTCTTATTTTGAACCATATTGTCCATTTTGTAAATGTTTCCAAAGTAAAAATTCGAAAAATATTCACATTTTGTAAGAAAATATGCAATAACTCCATGTTAATAGAAAAAAAAAACGGTTTAAATGCAGACATCTTTATATAGGGGTATAATAAAAAAACATACAATAACCTACTAAAGTGGGAGAAATTAGAGGCGGTAAAATGATGTTTGAATTTGTGGGGAGTGTTATAGCATTAACTTTATTTGGATTTTCTTATATAAATTTAAAAAAGATTCGTCATCATGAAACGACTACATATTTTGATGGGATGGATGGTATACATACTGGGGTCACAAATGAGAGTGGCGGGGATATGTAAAGGTGTATAACTTTCTTTTTTTTGCGTGGTATGATATTTAAAAATAGTACATAATAGAGTTCGTAAGTGATGAATGGAGAGTGGAAAGAATGAAGATTTCTTTTATTCGTCATGGTCGCTTAGATCGTACTATAGAACCAATGACGGTTACATCCTTTCGTGAATGGATGAAAGGATATGACTTACATACTATAACAGAAAAAGCACCTATACCAATGGAAACAAAGGAAGCGGTTGAAGCAGCAAAATTGATTGTAACGAGTGATCAAAGGTGTGCTGTACAGTCAGCAGCTGAATTAGTGGATTCTTTATCTTTTATGCAAAATGCTCTTTTTAGGGAAGCTGAAGTTCCGACGAGTTTTTATGCTCCAAAATGGTTGAAGTGTAAACCTAATGTATGGATGTTTATCGGACGAACTGTATGGATACTTGGTTACCATAAAGATGTGGAGTCTTATAAGGAAGTAAGGGAGAGGGCAAAGCAAGCGGCTTACTTATTACATCGTTACGCTCTCGTACATGGAAGCATAGCTCTTGTAGGTCATAATTATGTGAATGTAATGATTGGTGCGGAACTGAGAGCGATGAGGTGGTCTGGTACGCCTATTTTGAACAGAGAGCCATGGGGATGTACAACATATACGTTTCACGAGGCGATGAATGGAAATGTATTGAATACGAATTTAACATAAAAGCACACGATTTATATAAATCGTGTGCTTTCTTTTTAAGATATAGAAACTTTGATGTTTAATGTTTTTACGAGATGTGCATAAGGTTCGCCTACGAGCATAACAATTTGATCCTTTTTATAACCTAGTTTTTCGTATAGTGAATAGGCACGTTTGTTTTCTAAATTAACAAGTAATGCGATTTTTTCATACACCTGTTCAGTTGCATAGATTTCAGCAGCTTCAATTAATTTAGAACCAATTCCTTTTCCGCCATATGCACTTGAAACTGATAATGTATCAATGTAATATTCATCAAGCTCAGCTTCTTTTTCTAACGTAATCGATTCATCTTTATGTAATTCTCTTAAGTGATGTACAATTGGTGCATCAAGCATTGTTGCTTCACTACCATGATAAGCGACAATAACTCCAACTGCATCCCCGTCGTGTTCATATACAAAACAGTTTTCGTAGCTCAGTCGATTTCGCTCTTTTGAGAACCATGTTTCAAGTCCTAGTAATACTTCTGTCTCAACAGTGCTACCTGTGATTTTTTCAGCAATTTCGTGCAGAGCGTTATACAATAAAGGCGCTACCAGCTTCGCATCGGTCTTTTTTGCTTTCCGAATCATAGTATCCCTCCTAGTTCTATTTATATATTGTAGCATAGTGGTATGAAACTTTGCATAATTGAATGTCGAAATGTTTGATATAGAGAAGTAGCTATGTTAGTATATGATATTTAGTGGACATATAGTAAAGTGATATCTTTTGCGAAATATTGAAAATGAAATGAAGGTATAGCATCTGGATAATTTTACAGTTGTTGACCTAAAGAATATACGATAAAATAAAATATTGCATAGAGGTGAAATACATGGATAAAGAATTAGCAAATGCAATTTTAGATCAGCTGAAAAATGGTGAAATAAAGGAGTACGTTGTTACGAAAGATGTATTTTATACGTTCAGAGAAGTTGTAGTAAGTCGAGAAGATTTTAAACATATTATTGGGAACGCGCAGCGCGGCGGACAAGTAATTTATACATATTCAGAAACGCCACGTTCGTAACTAGAAGAATATAGGGGAGGAGAATTATGGGCGATTTTAAACAAGGCATATTACCGCATTGGGAGTATATGTGGAAAGATAGAGCAGGAAATAGGTTTATGGGGATGGTTATGTACCCAGAGAAACGAAAGTGTTCGGCAAAAATGCTGCAGAAAATAAAAAGAGCATATGAAGAGGCTATAGAAATTAAAGTAACTGTACAAGTTCAACATACATATCAGTACGTAGAAGGAATGATTGTGTACTTTGATGAAGAAGCTCCTGTATGTACAATGATTGATAAAGATGAAAATCCACATCATATATTTGTAAAAGATATTTTGCGTATTGAGCACTCTGAATAATCTTTTCATAAATAAGTTGAATTTCCATAATAATAATCTTTTTCTATAATAGTTATCTTTTAGTATGTAACGCGAACCGAAAGTATATGTATAATATTTAATAAAGTAAAATTGATAAATGTAATCGTTTTTTAGAACAGATTATCGTTTCATGTCTGTTCTTTTTTGCGTGATGCTGGAGAAATATATTCCTCCAGCATTTGCCGTTTTATGACAAAATATATTGGTAACTTTTTTAAAAATAAGGTTAAATTCGTTGACAACTTTTTTGAAAAGCACTTTATTGACATGAGTTTTAGAATGTTGTTTCATAGTCATTGTATTGAAAAAAATCGACTGTCTTGTCGAAAAGTGAAATTTAAAAAAAGAAAGAATTTATACATATATCTTGTGTCTTATTTTGAAACGTAATACAATATATAGAGAAAACAAGAATCAATATACAGAGAGTATAGATTGGAGAGGGAGGGTCGGAAATGATAGTTGCATATGATTCTATGACAGGAAACGTGAAGCGTTTCATTCACAAATTAAATATGCCGGCCGTTCAAATTGGTGAAGATCTAGTAATAGATGAAGACTTTGTTTTAATTACGTATACAACAGGTTTTGGCAATGTACCAGAACGTGTTTTAGAATTTTTAGAGCGCAATAATGAAAAATTAAAAGGCGTATCTGCAAGCGGCAATCGTAACTGGGGAGACATGTTCGGTGCAAGTGCTGACAAAATTTCTGCTAAATATGAAGTGCCTATTGTATCAAAATTTGAGTTATCAGGAACAAATAACGATGTAGAATATTTTAAGGAAAGGGTGCGGGAGATTGCGACACATTGAACTGAATAATGAAATCACGCAAATGCAGGACGGTTTTTATCAGCTTCATAAAGATAAAGAGGCATTAGAAGTCTTTATGGAAGAAGCTAGAGAGAATACCGTTCATTTTAATAGCGTGGCAGAGCGAATGGAGTATATGAAAGAACATGATTACTATTACAACGTTCTGGACGAGTATAGCTTGGAGGAAGTAGAAGAGGTATATAACATCGCTTATGGTGAAAACTTCGAGTTCCAATCTTATATGGCAGCATCTAAGTTCTACAAAGATTATGCGTTAAAAACAAATGATCAAAAGCAATACTTAGAAAGCTATGAAGATCGTGTAGCAATTGTTTCATTATACTTAGGACGCGGTGATGTTGCGAAGGCAAAACACTTCGCAAGCATGATTGTAAAACAAAACTACCAACCAGCGACACCAACCTTTTTAAATGCGGGACGAAGCAGAAGAGGAGAAATGGTGTCTTGTTTCTTGTTAGAGATGGATGATAGCTTAAATTCAATCGGCTTTAACATTAATACTGCAATGCAATTATCGAAAATCGGCGGGGGAGTAGCCTTAAACTTATCTAAGCTACGCGCACGCGGTGAGCAAATTAAAGGTATCGATAATGCTGCAAGTGGTGTAGTACCTGTTATGAAATTACTTGAAGATTCGTTTTCATATGCGAATCAGCTTGGCCAACGAAAAGGTGCCGGCGCAGTATACTTAAACATTTTCCATTGGGATATTATTGAATTCCTTGATACAAAAAAAATAAATGCCGATGAGAAGAGCCGTATTCAGTCTCTATCAATCGGAATTATCGTTCCAAGTAAGTTCTTTGAACTTGCTGAGAAAAACGAACCTTTCCATGTTTTCGCACCTTATACGGTGTATAAAGAATATGGAAAGCATTTAGATGATATTGATATCGATGAAATGTACGATGAATTAATGAGCAATCCGAAAGTGAAGAAGAAGCCGCTAGATATTAGTGCACGTGATATGCTTATTAAAATTGCTATGATTCAGCTTGAGTCTGGTTACCCATACTTAATGTTTAAATCAAATGCAAATAACCAACATCCACTGAAGGATATTGGAACTGTGAAGATGTCGAACTTGTGTTAAATATGTAGCACCTTCTAGTAGAAATGCTAGTCGAAAACTCCGTTAAACGGGGAAAGCCTCAAATTTGAGGTAACCTACCGTGCTAAATCTTATCTTAGAATGAAAATATAAAAGTTCAGAATGTATCTTATTATTTTGTATAGCAGAGTTATGGGACAACATAAAGTAATAAGAGACTTTCTGAAGTATTAAGATAAGTAAAAGCCTAACGACTATCCCTTATGGGAGTAGAGCGCAAGCGATTGGCGTTCGAAAAGCGGAGCACCTAATCAGGTAATGCTGTAGGTGATGATATAGTCTGTCCTGTATGGTGACATACAGCAGTTGCTTGAGCAACGGACTGAGGAGTAGCGAACTCGGTTGAACATTCGAGACAGAAATCTTCCAGCTTCAAGAAACTTCTGAAATAAATGATTACGGTACAGATGACATTATCCGTCGTGATATTAACTGTAACTTAGGATCGTTAAATATCGTAAATGTAATGGAAAATAAAGAAATTCGTGAAGCAGTTCATGCGGGAATGGAAGCTTTAACAGCTGTTTCTGATATGACGATCATTCCGAATGCACCAACTGTGAAAAAAGCTAATGATGAGCTTCATTCAGTTGGACTTGGTGCCATGAACTTACACGGATATTTAGCAAAAAATAAAATCGCTTATGAAAGTGCAGAAGCGAAAGAGTTTGCTCGTACATTCTTTATGATGTTAAATTACTACTCGATTGAGAAAAGTATGGAAATCGCTAAAGAAAAAGGCGAAACATTTAAAGACTTCGATAAGTCTGATTATGCGAATGGCACATACTTTGAAAAGTACGAAACGACAGATTACAGCCCAGTAACTGAAAAAGTTCAGCAACTATTTGAAGGAATTCATATTCCAACAAAAGAAGATTGGACAAGTTTAAAAGAGCAAGTGAAGAAGAATGGATTATATAATTCATACCGTCTTGCTATCGCTCCAACACAATCTATCAGTTACGTTCAAAATGCAACTTCAAGCGTAATGCCGATCGTAAGTCAAATTGAATCAAGAACGTATGCGAATGCGACAACATATTATCCAATGCCGTATTTATCAAAAGATACGTTCTGGTACTATAAATCTTCTTACGATATGAATCAGTTTAAATTAATTGATTTAATCGCAGAAATCCAAGAACATATTGACCAAGGAATTAGTACAATTCTTTACGTTAACAGTGATATTTCAACACGTGAATTAGCACGTTACTACATCTATGCACATAAAAAAGGCTTAAAGAGTCTGTATTATACGAGAACACGTAAGTTAAGCGTGGAAGAGTGCGTAGCTTGTACCGTTTAATATAAAAAGTGAGACATCATGAGCAGGGTTTTCTGAACCCTGCTCATGCTTAGTTATCAATTTTTCATGTTTATTTAGAGAAGGGGCGATTGAATGCGTGCGGTAAACTGGAACAAAAAAGAAGATGATTTTAGTTTAATGTTTTGGAAGCAAAACATCGCTCAGTTTTGGACAGAAGAAGAAATCGCGGTGTCTTCTGACAAAAATACTTGGGTGCAATTATCAAAAGAAGAGCAAATTGCGTATAAGCGTGTATTAGGTGGTTTAACACTTTTAGATACGAAACAAGGTGGCGAAGGGATGCCGCTTGTACTTGTTCATCTTGAAAATTTACAAGCGAAAAGTGTATTAGCTTTCATGGGTGCTATGGAAGAAGTACATGCGAAGAGTTACAGTCATATTTTCACAACGTTAGCTACTGAAGAAGAAATCGATGATATTTTTGACTGGGTAGACAATCATCCGTTACTTGAGAAAAAGGCTGGTATTATTACGGGTTACTATCGTCGTTTATTAAAGCCTGAAGTAACGAAAAAAGAGTTATACATGGCAATGGTAGCCAGTGTGTTCTTAGAAAGTTACTTATTCTATAGTGGTTTCTTCTATCCACTTTACTTAGCAGGTCAAGGTAAATTGACGGCAAGTGGTGAAATTATTAACTTAATAATTCGTGATGAATCAATTCACGGCGTATTCGTCGGTATTTTAGCACAACAACTCTTCACAGAACTTTCTGCAGAAGATCAACAAGAAGTGCAAAAAGAAACACAAGAGTTATTAATGGAACTATATGAAATTGAAATGGCATACACAGAAGAAATTTACACTTCTATCGGTCTTGTAGAGGATGTAAATCGTTTCGTTCGTTACAATGCGAATAAAGGACTTATGAACTTAGGACTTGAGCCGAAGTTTGAAGAAGAAGAAATTAACCCAATCGTTTTAAATGGTTTACGTACAGATACGAAAAACCATGATTTCTTCTCTGTAAAAGGAAATGGTTACGTAAAAGCGACGAACGTTGAAAAGTTATCTGATGATGACTTCGTATTTAATTTTTAATATATGATCATAAAGAAAAGCTGTCTTATTCATTGATAAGGCAGCTTTTCTTTATGGTTTTGTTTACATAACACTATTATTTTTGTATAACGATTTCTGTTGAAAAAGTTCTATCCGGCTAATGGATAGAACTTTTTTGTAATTAAATGGGTATTTACAATCCTTTTGTATTGGTGTATTATTTAACTAGTACACCGATACAAAAGGAGGGAAGAAATGAAAATAGAGTTTTCTCCAAATACACCAATTTACATTCAGGTAATGGAATACATAAAAAAAGAAATCGTAACAGGACATTTATTGCCTGGTGATAAAATTCCCTCTGTACGTGAATTAGCGAGTGAATTACAAGTAAATCCAAATACGATTCAGCGTACATTTCAAGAGCTAGAACGGGATGGAGTTGTAGTAACGCGTAGAGGAATGGGACGATATGTAACGAATGAAGGGGAGAAAATTATGGAGCTGCGAAAAGAGATGGCGAAAGAATTACTTCATTCTTTTATAGATGGAATGGACAATTTAGGTTTTTCAGAAGAAGAAATTCTTACAATCCTTCGTTCTTCATTACATGAGAAGAGGGAGGAGAGCGAATGACAGAGCTATTAAAAATAGAGAATTTATGGAAGAGATACGGATTAAAAGCAGTGATCCGTGAATTAAATATAGAGATTACGGAAGGGAAAATTATAGGACTCGTTGGAGATAATGGGAGCGGGAAAACGACGTTATTGAAAATGATTGCTGGTCTGCAGCATCCTTCCGAAGGGAGTATTACAATCGCTGGTAAAAAGGTCGGATTAGAAACGAAAGAAATTGTTTCTTTTATGTCGGATAAACCAGTATTTGATGATTGGATGACGGTAAAAGATTCTTTATTTTTCTATCGAGATTTTTATAAAGACTTCGACATTCAAAAAGCGGTAGATACGATTGCGGAATTTAAAATACCGTTAGAAGAAAAAATTACAGCTTTATCAAAAGGTATGGTTGAAAAGCTACAAATTATTTTAACATTTTCGAGAAAAGCGAAGTTATACGTACTAGATGAACCGCTTGGCGGAATTGACCTTGTTTCTAGAGAACACGTATTAGAGCTTATTTTACAGTTTTATCGCGAAGATTGTACCATTTTAATTGCAACACATTTAATTGGAGAAGTGGAAAATATTTTTGACGAAGTAATCTTCTTAAAAGATGGTGAGAGTGTGCTACATGAAAATGTAGAGGAGTTACGCTTTCAGCGAGGAAAAGCTGTCACAGATGTGTTTAAGGAGGTGTTTAGTAGATGAAGGCCAGTTTAATATATATGTACAATGCGAATAAAAAGCAAATTGTTATTTCGTTATTATCATTCATATTTATTGTAGCTGTCGCTTTTGTAAGTATGGGGAATTATATTAAACAAGAATCAGGAGAAGTAAGGCAAATGATTATAATTGCCTTAGTATTCTTAGTTTATATAATTTTTGCGGTATTAGTATTACTGCAGGCGATGTCTGCGTTTGGGAAAATGACCGAAAGTACATTATTTCGATTAACACCGATATCTGGTAAAAAAATTGTTTTAGCAATATTGTCATATGCGGCAATTAGTTTAATGTGTTTTGAAGTGATAGGTACTATATTTTTCTATAGTATTTCGATGAAAGTAATAAAAGGTACAGAACTCTATGGAATGTTATTTACCGAAAGTACAATTGAGCTAGATATAGTAAAACAAGTATTTAGTAGTGTGTTATATGTATTTAATTTATCAAGTATATTGTTAGTTTTACTTTTCACAGTATCTGGTGTTAAAGTATTTTCTTTAAAAAAGAAAAAAATGGAGTATGTACTTATTTTCTTCTTATTTTTACTAGTGACGAAAGTAATCAATATGATATATGAAATGTTAGGCGGATTTGCACCTACACCTGCTTTTATCAAAAAATTAGTTTATATAGATGAATCGACAGATGTAAATCTCATACTATATCCAGAAAAACTTATGAATGTATATAGTATTGCTTTTTCAATCGGTATATTTGTTTTACTTGTTTATATAACAGGTCGCATAATTGATAAAAAACTAGAAGTCTAAAGGAGGAATCAACATTGGGAAATGTAGTAGTAAAGTTAGAGAATGTTCGAAAAAAGATTGGTGGAACAGAAATTATCCGCGGTTTATCATTTGAAGTTCGTGAAGGGGAAGTGTACGGGTTTCTTGGACCGAACGGTAGTGGTAAAACGACGACAATTCGTATGATGACAGGTCTTATATCAATGACAGAGGGCGATATTACAATTTGCGGTCATAGTATTCGCACAGAGCGTGAAAAGGCGCTAGAGCAAATTGGGGCGATCGTAGAAAATCCTGAACTATATGATTATATGACTGGAATGCAAAACTTAAAGCATTTTGCGAATATGGCAATTACACCAATTAGTAAAGAACGCATTGTTGAAATTGTAAAGCTTGTTGAATTAGAGCATGCGATTCATAAAAAAGTGAAAACATATTCACTTGGTATGAAACAACGTTTAGGAATTGCACAGGCATTACTTCATCAGCCGAAAATTTTAATTTTAGATGAGCCGACAAATGGATTAGATCCAGCTGGTATTCGTCAAATTCGTGATTATTTACAGCGTTTAGCGAAAGAAGAGAATATTGCCGTAATCGTATCAAGTCACTTATTAAGTGAAATTGAACTCATGTGTGATCGCGTCGTTATTATTAAGCAAGGGGAGTTTGTACAAGAGTACAACTTACATGAACAAGCGAAACATGATGAGACAGTCGTTGTAGCGTTTGAAGTAGACCAAGTACAGAAAGCAAATGAAATCATTAAAGGTAAGGCGCAAGGAAACGTAATTGCAGTATCTGTAATGAAAGAAGAAATCCCACAACTTGTAAAAAAACTTGTGAATGGCGATGTGCTTGTATACGGAGTTACTGTTCAAAATAAAACGTTAGAGGATGAGTTCTTAGCGATTACAGGGGGAGTGAAAGCGTAATGTTTAAATTAATTCAAAATGAATTTTTAAAGTTACATGCGAAAAAGGGTATGTATATTTTAATTGGTGTCATTGCAGTATTGGAGATTTTGGGAGTTTTAGCGATGCTGAAATGGGGAGACGGAAGTGAATTTAAAGGATCATATTTAGATTTTGCAAGTTCAGAGATTGGTTTAATTACTTTGTTTGCAACAATTTTTGGGATTACGATTGCTTCTCGTATGATTACTGATGAGTTCCAAAAAGGTACAATTAAGCAGTTATTAATCCGTCCAAGAAAACGAATTACAGTTTTATTCTCTAAATATATTACAGTGTTACTTACTATAGTATTTATCATATTTGCTAGCACTTTAATTGCAATGATTGTTGGCGGAATTGTAATGGATGGTAGTAAAACAGAATTAACGGTAGGAATCGTAATGAAATCTACTTTATATCAAGTACTTTCACCGTTCTTCTTTGCGACACTTGCATTTTTCTTAGCAAACGTGTTTAGAAAGTCTGTATTACCATTAATTATTACGATGTTCCTCTTCTTCTTACAAGGACCAATTAATATGGTACTGATGATGTTTGCAAAAGGTGTAGCGAAATTTGTAGTGTTTTTCCATTTGAATTTAAGTGTGTACGATAGCAATAAATTAGTGAGCGGCGGAATGGAACCAACATTTACAGAGTTTACTTTTACAACTTCATTATTACTTGTAGCTGCATACTTTATTGTATTACTTGTAGCATCAAGTGTATTATTCCAAAAACGTGACGTATTATAATAAAAGAAATCCCCGCTTGTAAAAACGGGGATTTTTATTACATAACTTTCTCGTAGATTTCAATGGAAAGAAAAAAATGATTACTATATGTTGTTCGGAAGAATTTGAGAAAAATAGGAAAATTTTCAACTATATTCATATTATAATTTAATTATCATACTGTTTATTTTTACTATCTTTGGGGGTGTACTATATGCACTATGCATTTTCACGTATAAGACTACGCAGTTTTTTTGGATGGATGATTATAGGGTTGTTTCTTACGATGATCCTATTAGAGCTAGCAAATGTTTCTGAGAATACGCTGGAAGTTGTTTCACAAATAACTATATTTTTTGTATTTCCGTTATTTTGGTTATACGTAAAAACAAATAAAAATAATGTTGTATTTAACAGTTTTTTTGATAAGCCAGGACGTTTACCGTGGGGATTAATTGTATTAGCAACGATAATGGGAATGATTTTTTCAGTTGGTATATCTCATATTCAATTTTACATATTAGCACATACGTTACCGAATTTCTTAGTTACTATGTTAGAAGACGGAAACGTTATTAATACGAGTAACATATATATGACGATATTTACTTTCATTTCAGCGTGTGTGTTAGCACCTATTATGGAAGAGGTTATTTTTAGGGGCTTCTTTTTACAGCGAATGGCTTATAAATGGGGAATTAAAAAAGCTGTAATCATATCTTCACTTATTTTTGGTTTAGGACATTTTGATGTGATTGGTGCATTTATGTTTGGTGTTGTGATGTGTCTTTTATACATAAAGACGAAAAATATATGGACGAATATCGCTGTACACGCTCTAAATAATTTGATTGCAACAAGTATGCAATTTGTCAGTGGAGAAGAGAGTGGTGCCATTTCAATTCCTGAATTACAAGCGCAAAGTAATTTATGGATCGGTATCGGTCTTACAGTTGTTGGTTTACTTTGGTTAACTCCGTATGTTTGGAAGCAATGGCGTACAGTAAAAGAAGTTGGTGTGCCGCCGATGCGCTTTATAAATGAGGAAAAAATAGTAAGTGTGTTACAAGAAAATGAAGTGTATAGTCAAGTGATTGTAACAGATAGACTGATGGCTGTAGAGCTACCAGATGATGCTGTAAATAAGCTTCGATTAGAAGAAAATGATTATGTAACAGTATCTGTAGAAGAAGATAAAATCGTTATAAAGAAAGCGCACGATAGATAATTAAAAAGTAGCTCCTTAGGAGCTACTTTTTAATTTGTAATAATTTCTACACGAAAATTATTACCGTTCTTTACATATTTAATATCTGTAACAGTGCGGACTGTTTTTAAAATCTCCACTTTTTCACCAATTCGAGGGATAGTCGGAACATTGTCCCAAATGCCAAGCAAGTCATCTAATTGTGCCGTTTTTTCATAAAACCAGATTTTCAATGTAAAGCCCCTTTCTCGAACTTTATGTATTTTAATACATAATATATTATTTTTATTCTTATTGTAAGGGGTTTTTATATATTTTATGAATAAAAATAAATTAAACTTCTGGGAAGATATGTTCAATATCAGGAGTAAGAGATACTTCTGATAATACGATATGAGAAACAGTCGTTGCATATGAAGAAACATCATTGATAAATTCTTCAAGTTCAACGAGTGAAGGAACAGAAATTTTTACAATGTAGCATAAGCTCCCTGTTACGCGGTAACAAAAACTTGCAGATGGATAAGACTGAATAAACTGTTGCATACGTGTTGTATCACCATTTTTTAAAGTGATTTCTAAAATACAATCTAAAACAAGTCCTGCTTTTTTATAATCGATATCGATTGTGTACTTTTGAATAACGCCTTCACTTTCAAGTTTGCGAACACGTTCTGCAGTAGACGGAGCAGATAAGTTTACTCGTTTCGCCAATTCACGCATGGAAAGGCGACTATCATTATATAATTCATTTAAAATCTTTCGATCGACACGGTCTAGTTGCATTTGTAAATATACCTCCAGTAAAATAATAATTTTTGTAAAGTAAAAATATAAATTAAGATTCATATGAAATGTAAAGTGAACTTTATTTATTTTACAATAAAACGGAAGGAAATAGGAGGGGAAATGATGGAGAGAATTTCATTATCAAATGTAGGAGATACAAAGTTTCAAAAGTTATTAGGGCATAACCCAGAGTTATTACATTCATGGAGTATGGTAGAGAATACATTGTATAGTAAAGGAACTCTGTCGGCAGAGCTAAAGGAGCAAGTAAGAAGAACATTAGCGTACGGGAATGAATGTCCGTACTGTATGGCAAAGGGAAGACCTGATGATATGCAAAAGGTAGAAGAAATGAGTGTAGCAGTTACTTTTGCACATACATTTGTTCATGATAAAAAGGCAATAGATGATAATATGTTTCATGTATTGAAACAATATTGGACGGAAAAAGAAATTGTAGAGCTTTGCGCTTATATTTGTTTTATTACTGCGTCACAACAACTTGGTTTTCTGTTTCAATTACAGCCGAATGAAGGAGAAAATGATGACTAATCAAATAGCACTTATCATAATTGATGTACAAAAGGCGTTTCAGTTACCATACTGGGGCGAGAGAAATAATCTTTTTGCTGAAGAAAACATGAAAATGTTATTAGCAGAATGGAGAAAAAGGAAACGACCAGTTTTTCATATTCAACATGTAAATAAAGAAAATGCTCAATCGATGTTTTATGAAGGAGCGGAAACGGTGAACTTTAAAGAAGAGCTGAAGCCATTACCAGGCGAAGTGATTATTCAGAAATCTGTTAACAGCGCGTTCATTGGGACAAATTTAGAAGAGCAATTAAGAGAGAACAAATGTAATGCAGTAGTGGTTGTAGGATTAACGACAAATCATTGTGTGGAGACTACGACACGAATGGCAGGGAATTTAGGGTTTACAACGTATTTAGTGAGTGATGCAACGGCGACTTTTAACCGTAAAGGTCTAGATGGTAAAGAGTATAATGAAGAGGATATTCACAATATGACACTTGTAAATTTACATGAAGAGTTTGCTACGATTGTAACGACAAAAGAAGTATTAAAATTATTTTAAGAAAATAATTGCGAATTATGTAGAAAAAAATAAGAATATTTCGTATAATCTAAGTACAATCATTTTGAAATAGGGGTGGCATCATATGGAGCAAATTCCGGTAAAGAGAATAGAAGAAGTACTTGTTGTAGCAGGGGACGATAAACAGAAGCAAAAGGAATTTTATGAATTGCTCTTATCTACTGAGTTTTATGTTGCTGGTTCACTAGAAGCAGAGGACGGGGCAACAGAAGGAATACTTCGTTTGCGTCATTTCCAAGGAGAGGGTAGATGGATCGTTCCGTTCTTTACACAAATGGAATTTGTAAAAGACGTGTTGCCAGAAGGAACGCCCCTTATTACGATACGTGGAAAAGAATTATTTGGTAGCATTGAGAAAGATGCTACAGCAGTATTAAATGTTGGTACTGATATAAGTAAAACATTTATTCCAGAAGAAGTTGCAGATATCGCATCTGGACGAATTTTTAATTATTATAAATAAAAGGAAAAGCGGAATCGCTTTTCCTTTTTAATTTGAATACAGATTGGCTACGCCAGAAGAAATAGAGAGTGTTTTATTATTTGTATTTATTGTCGCTGTAGCTCCAAGAGGAATGCCGATGTTTGGACTGATATGTCCAATCGGTAAACCGAATAGAACAGGTATATGATATGGTGCGAAATATTCATATAATATTGTTTGTAATGATTGAGATGGTTTAGAAGGAGTGCAGTCATGACAACTTGTAAAAATAACACCGCTGCATTCATTAAACTTTCCAGATAAAAGTAGCTGATTTAACATACGGTCAATACGATACGGTTCTTCCCCAATGTCTTCAAGCAACAAAAGTTTATTCGCCGTATCTATCTCATAAGGTGAGCCAATTATACTCGTTAACACAGCTAAATTTCCTCCCGCTAATGTGCCTGTAACTGTACAAGAAGAGGTAGGTACGATACATTCTGAAGCAGATAAGATGGTGGAATACGGATGGAATAGTTGATTGAAAGAAGATAAAGAGAGAGAATCTACACCTTTTCCTAATTCTTCAACCATTGGGCCATGAAAAGTAATGAGCTTTGCATAACGTGAAAAGGCCGTATGTAAAGCTGTAATATCGCTATATCCCCAAAAGATTTTTGGATTTTGCCTAATGATTTCATATTGAATGTGAGGGAGGAGACGAGCACTTCCGTAACCACCCCGTGCACAGAAAATGGCTTTTACTTCATGATTGGAAAATGCTTCATGTATATCATCAAGGCGAACCTGATCACTTCCAGCTAAATATCCATATTTCTCATAAACACTCTTCCCGATTACTACAGATAAACCCATCTCTTGTAATACATTTACACCTTTTAATACACTTTCAATTGTTGGTGGACCGGACGGTGCAATAACCATTACTGTATCACCTTGTTGTAACGCATCTGGATAAATCATCATTTTCAGCCTCCTTCCCTTTCAATATATTCGCTTCATAGGAAGTTCAACCCTTGTAAAAGAAGGGTAAAGTTTGTCAAATAAAGAAGATATAAGGGGAATGGGAGAAAGAAACAGTAAACAAAAACATAGACAAAAGTAGGCATATATAATAAAAAGTAATTATGAAACAATATAAACCAAAAGAATTTTCAGAAATGCTTAATGTCTCTGTTAAGACATTGCAAAGGTGGGACAATCAAGGTGTTTTAACTGCTTACCGAAACCAAAAAGGAAGATGATACTATACAGAAGAACAGTATAAGGAATATATGGGTATTCAAGAAGAAAATAAAGTAGGCAAAGTAGTTATTTACACAAGAGTATCAAATCCAGGTCAGAAAGATGATTTAGAAAATCAGGTTGAGTTTTTAAAAGCATTCGCAAATGCACGAAGGATGATTGTAGATGAAGTTATCACAGATATTGGTAGCGGATTAAACTACAAAAGAAAACAGTGGAATAAACTGATTGACAGTTGTATGGAAAGAAATATTTCGACTATCATCATTGCACACAAAGATAGATTTGTACGTTTTGGATATGATTGGTTTGAAAAGTTTCTTCGTAAAATGGGGGTGAAAATTATTATTGTTAACAATAATAAACTATCTCCTCAAGAAGAACTTGTTCAGGATTTAATATCTATCATTCATGTATTTAGTTGTAGAATATATGGGTTGAGAAAATACAAAAAGAAAATGTCGGAGGATGAAGACTTATGAAAAGAGCATATTTAATAGAAGTCAAACCGACAACTGAACAAGTTAGTAAAATCCGTCAAACTATTGGGGTGTGTCGATATGTATATAACCTGTATATCTCTAAAAATAAAGAGGCATATGAGTCGGAGGGGAAATTTCTTAGTGGCTATGACTTTTCCAAATGGCTAAACAACATTCATACAAAAGAGTGTGACCAGTGGATTAAAGAAGTGTCGAGCAAAGCGGTAAAACAAGCGATTATGAATGGAGATAAAGCTTTTAAGCGATTTTTTAAAGGTTTATCTAAGTTTCCACAATATAAAAAAAAGAAGAAGCAAGATGTGAAGTGCTACTTTCCGAAAAACAACAAAACAGATTGGACAGTAGAAAGACATAGAGTAAAAGTCCCTACAATTGGTTGGATAAGGTTAAAAGAGTATGGATATATTTCAAAAAATACAACTGTAAAAAGTGGTACAGTATATCAAAGAGCAGGAAGATACTATGTGTCTATACTCTGTGAAGTGAAAGAGGTAAAACCAAATTCAATTCTCAATGCAGTAGGTCTAGGAATTGATTTGGGAATTAAAGACTTCGCTGTACGTAGCGATGGAAAAACTCACAAAAATATAAATAAAACAGTACAAGTAAAAAAGATAGAAAAACGGTTAAAACGTGAACAACGCTCTTTATCACGCAAATTTGAAAATATAAGAAAGCGAGGTGAACAACCTGTTACTAATAAAAGAGCGAATATAGATAAAAACATTCTTAGGGTGCAAAAACTACATGCTAGGCTAGTAAATATCCGATTAGCGTATGTAAAGTCTATTGTAAATGATGTGGTGAAAACCAAGCCAACGTTTATTACAGTAGAAGATTTGAATGTGAAAGGTATGATGAAGAACAAACATCTATCTAAAGCTGTAGCGCAACAATGTTTTTATACTTTTAAAACATGGCTATCAACGAAATGTAGGGAATATGGAATTGAGCTACGGCAAGCGGACAGATTCTATCCATCTTCTAAATATGTTCATGTTGCGGTCAAAAAAAGTCGGATTTAAAGCTGTCTGACCGAGTATATACATGTGATTGTGGAAATGTAATGGATAGAGATTTAAATGCATCTATCAACCTTTTACAAGCAAAAAAATATACAATACTAACGTAAATAGATTGTATATATGTACGGTGGGCTACATCGGAATTTACGCCTGTGGAGTGTCACAGCAAACTGTAGTAGCAAGTGATTAGCGAGGCAGGGCACGTAGAAGCAGGAATACTCTAAGAATATACATTTGTCTATATTTTTAGTAGCAGGAGAAATGATGTTTACAAGTCGTGTAATAGATCTATTACAAATTAAGTATCCAATCATTCAAGCAGGTATGGCAGGTGCGATTACGACGCCTGAGCTTGTTGCAGCTGTAAGTAATAGCGGAGGACTAGGAACGCTTGGAGCGGGCTATATGAGCCCTGAACAAATTCGTGAAGCAATTTATAAAATAAGGGAACGAACGGATAAGCCTTTCGGTGTTAATTTACTGTTAACGAAAGAAATACAGATCGAAGAAGAGAAGGTAACCTTGGCAAAGGGATTACTTAGCGGAGTAAATAGAGAATTCGGTATAGAGGAAGAAGAGACGATAAAGCTTCCAAAAAGTTATAAAGAACAATTACAAGTGTTAGTAGAAGAAAACGTACCAGTCGTCAGCTTTGCATTTCAAACGTTAGAAAAAGAAGAAATAGATGACTTAAAAAGAAGAGGAATAAAAGTCATTGGAACAGCTACCCATGTAAGAGAGGCGAGGGTGCTTGCTGAATTAGGAGTAGACATTATTGTCGGTCAAGGTAGCGAGGCAGGAGGACATAGAGGAACGTTTATCGGGAAAGAACAGGATGCTATGATTGGGACGTTCGCATTAATTCCACAGTTAGTAGCAGCAGTCCCGCATATACCAATTGTTGCAGCAGGTGGTGTAATGAACGGGCAAGGGCTTGTTGCGGCATTTACACTGGGAGCAGAAGCTGTTCAAATGGGATCAGCCTTTTTAACGAGTGAAGAAAGTATCACGCATGACGTGTATAAAGAAGCAGTTTTGCATAGTACAGATACGAGTACAACTGTGACCCGTGCGTTTTCCGGGAAATATGCACGGGGTATTCGTAATGAATTTATAGAGAGACATGAAGGAAAAGAAGAAGGGCTTCCGATGTATCCAGTGCAAAATGTATTAACCTCTAAAATACGCCAAGAAGCAGCAAAACAAAATAAAGGAGAATATATGTCGCTTTGGGCAGGGCAAGCTTCATCATTAGCACGAATAGAATCAGCTCAGCATGTAGTGGAGCGAGTGATGAAAGAAGCAGAGAATGTAATCGAACAATTACAAAATATATATAGAAAAAGACCACTTGAATAATTCAAGCGGTCTTTTCATTAGTTTGCTTTATAAAATTGTTGGATGGCCTCATCGATATAAACCCAGCCTTTCCAACCTAAGTGCATATGATCTTTTAAGAAGTATTTATCATACTCATGATTTGAGAAGTCGGCAATTGGATAACCAGCGTTCTCAATTTGCTCATGAACTTTCTTGTAGTATAATTCGCGACGTTCTTTCGGGAAGCCAGCGTAATCGTACCAAGGACCTTTTACAGGAACAGAAATGAAGAGTGGTTTTGCACCAGATTGTTTTAATAAATCAAGTACAATTTGTAAATCTTCATATTCTGGCGATTGATCATAAGCATCATTTTTTAAGTAGCCTTCACGTTGCTTTAATTTCTTCTTAATTTTGCTATTGAAGTAATCATCTTCGATACCATATTCGTTAGAACCTGATTCTACTGCACCAGTTTGATCTGCATGTTTACGAGCTTCTTCCCAGTTCATTTGTTTTAATGAAGGGTCAAGTTTTTCTTTATGCGGTTTAATATCAAACATTGCTGTAAATAAATCTTTACGATCTAAAATGTTACGGTAAATATAAGCGAAAGGTTTAGCAGCAAGTGCTTTTACTTTATGCTTTGTATCATCATAAACGATACCTTCAAGCGAAATTTTTAGTAAAGTTTCTTTCTTAACAATCTCAAAGTTTAATAAACGTTTTGCAATTTGCTTTTTCATTTCAGGCTTTAAGTCATCATTGAAAAGCAAGTGGTAACCTTGTTGTTTTGAAAAGTTAGGTGCAAAGTGTGTTTCATCAATACCTTGTGGCACAAACCATTGAGGAGAAAGAACGAATACCATTTTCTTATCCTTCAATTGATCTATTGTAGATGCAAAGTTTAATACATGTACAAGGTCTTGTGTTCCACCGCGTCCAAGTAGGAATGGTGTGAAGCCTTCAGGCTTTACTTTGAAATAATTTGATGGATGGAAAGCATCCATACGTGCGAATTCCGATGAACCGTACATCGGAAGGTATTTCGGGTCTGCTAACATCTTTTGCTGTAAAATCATACTTTGAATCTTTTCTTCTTTTAAAGAAGTGGCAGCTTGTTCTACTTTTTCATCACTTAAAAGTGGAAGTAGGAAGCGCGTTGGAATAAGTAAGAATACAGCAAAAAGGGCCAATGCTAAAAGCATCGGACCAAATTTTGCTTTGTTCATCGGATTTCTTCCAACTTCTTAATAACCATGTTTGGTGTAGCCCACTCGTCACGGTCAAAGTCAGAAATAGAAACTTCAATATCTAAACGCTCTTGGAATTCAACTAATAAAGATACTACAGCGAAAGAATCAAGAATACCTTCTTCAAATAATTGAACATCTAAGTTTTCTTTCACAATATCGTTTTCACATACTTCTTCTAAAATATCTAATACTTGCTCTTTGAATTCTGCCATTTTTAAAATCTCCTTTATATCCGAAATATATTATATGTGCAACTTCTTATTAGTATAAGAAGGGTGCATTAAAAGTATCTGTTAAGGTGTCCAGAGAAAATTAGGAAACCGAAACATACAACGTGGAACGTAATTACAATCGCAAGGACGTGTGTAAATTTATTATTTGGCCAAAACTTATGCTTCTTGTTTTTTCGTTCAAAAATATCGAATAAAATGAACAGTGCAGCATGATATAGACCATAAATAATGTATTGATACACATGCTCACCAGTAATATGCCAAATTCCCATGATGAAAAAGTTTAAAAATGCACCGATATACGAAATTGTGTAACGGTTTTTAATTAACTTTTTCTTCGTTGCAAAAAAGACGAAACGCATGTAAATAAAATCACGGAACCAGAATGATAAACTCATGTGCCAGCGGTTCCAGAAATCTTTAATGTTACGACTAATGAATGGTTTATTAAAGTTTTCTGGCGTTTTAATACCCATCATATAACTTACACCAATTACAAATGAGCTATAACCAGCAAAGTCGAAGAATAAATATAAGCTATAGCTATACATGTAAATCATATTAGATAGGATTGTATCTTGCTGAGCAAATGCCGGATCCATAAAATATTGTTTTATTAAGTAAGCGATAATAAATTTATACAAGAAACCTTGGAAAATACGGTTTAATCCTGTATATAGTAAATTTTGATATTCCTCAGCGCTAGGTGGCTTTTGAATATCTTTTTGGAATCTACGATAACGATCGATAGGTCCCGTTGAAATAGCTGGGAAGAATAAAACAAATTCCCAAAAATTAAAGAAGGAAAGTTCTTTAATTAAGCCATCACGAACTTCAAATACCATTTGCACGGCTCTAAATGTTACATAGGACATTCCTAAAAAGACAACAAATTTTAGTTCAGGAACAAATGGTGCGACTTTTGCCAAAATAAGTGGCAAAATTGATAAAATAACAGCTATACAAAACGTGAATGTACTATTCTTTTGTTTTCTTAATAATAAATAGCCTTTAATCAGGGCATATTGCCAAATGATAAATGCGGCTAACATAATCGCTTGCTTCGGTTTATCCGAGAAGATAATAGCAAGCATGACTAATGTTAAAACGGCATTATATTTACGCAACATTTTACCTTTTAATCCAGCTATGATAGTAGGTATTAATAAAATGCCCACTATAGCGAAAAAATAAAATGATCCATATGCGGTCATGCTGTAACCTCACTCAATAATTTTTTGCGATCTACCTTTCCATTTGGTGTCATTGGAATAGAAGATTGATACATGAATTTACGTGGAATCATGTAGTTTGGTAATCGCTCATTGAGTTCTTTTTTAATTGCAGATGTTAATTTGAATTCTTTTTCAAATGAATGTTCTCCAGGAACAACAACCGCTAATAAATAATCGTATTTCTCACCTTTTTTAATTGGAACGATAACTGCTCCTTCTACGTAAGAACACGCACGAAGGTGATGCTCAATTTCTTCTAATTCCATTCGATAACCATGCAGCTTAATTTGGAAATCAAGACGACCATTATAGAATAGAAGACCATTTTCAACATAGCCAGCATCGCCTGTTTTATAGGCGCGCTCACCGTCAATCATAGTAAATGCTTTTTCTGTTAATTCAGGGCTTCCTAAATATCCAACGCTTACGCTTGGACCGACAATTACGATTTCACCTTTTTCACCATCAGGTGCGATCGTGCCATCTTCTTTCATAATAAGAAGGCGGCAGTCTGATTTACAGTAGCCAACTGGAAGTGATTTGTATTGATCAAGTACTTCTTCTGTAACGTGAATACCTGTTACAGCGACAGTAGCTTCTGTTGGACCGTACGTATTCATAATTGTCGCTTTCGGGAAACGCTCAATTAATTTTCTAGCCACTTCGTTTGGTAACACTTCACCGCAGAATAAGAATGTTTTCATGTTTGGTAGCATACTCTCAGAGAAAGATGCTTCCATTAAACACATTTCTGCGAAAGATGGTGTTGAAGTCCATACTTGTATATCCGATTGCTCTAAAGAAGCAAACAAGTCTTTTGGACGTGCAATCATATCTTTATCGATTGCCCAAAGTGTACCACCTGTTACTAATGATGGGTAAATATCCATGACAGATAAATCGAATGAGAAAGGTGCTTGGTTTAAGAATACTTGCCCTGTTTGTAAGTTGAAATCTTCTACAGCCCATTTTGTAAAGCTTACAAGGCAGTTATAAGTAATCTGAACCCCTTTCGGATTACCTGTGCTTCCTGATGTGTAAATAATGTAGAAGTTCTCATCACCTTTTACCGCATGTTCAGGATTTGGAGTGTTCCCTTTATGAGTAAAGAAAATATCTTTTAAGTTGTCTTCACTTACAATGCGAACTGGTAAATCAGTTACAGTTACTTCTGTTCCTGATAAAAGTAGTTTCGCACCAGAATTTTCAGCGATACGTTGTACACGATCAGCTGGGATAGATAAATCTACAGGAATATAAGCATGTCCAGCTTTTACACAACCTAAAAAGTTAATAATCATTTCAGGTTGCATATGGCCATACACCATAATTGGTGAACGATCATCTGGATACTCAGAAGAAATCCAATGTGCTAACGCATCAGAATCTTCCTTTAATTGTTTGTACGTAATTTTCGCATCTCGCCAAACAAAAGCAGTTTGATCAGGCGTTTCAATAGCCCACTTTTCAATTTGTTCTAATAACTTCATAACGTTCCCACCCTAGAATTCATTGTAAATAAATGTACTTGTGTTTGTATCATGGAATCCATACAACCAAAGTAATGCAAATAAAATTGCAAGGTAATAAACCGTCTTTGCAACCCATTGTGTGAGTGGTCGAGACCATATCTCTTTTAATCTTTCCATGTCTTTCCCTCTCTTAATGAAATAATAGCTCTTTGTAGGTATCATGTCCTACATTATTGTGAAAAAAACAAAATTCCACATTTTAGGTAAAAATAAGTCAAAAGGCTCTTTTCTGATATTAGCACTAAATACTAAAAAAGAAAATCCCTAACTTAGCAATTATATTACATTCAGCACCAATTTGTAATGGGTTTGATATGTAAATAGGAAGTGGATTGTGTGAATGTATAAAAGTGGTCTGGGAGAATGGATAGGAATGTAATATTTGTTTGAATTTTTGAGTTTTTCATAGTTAATGTATGGATTGTTAAAGTTTCGTAAAAGGGGGAATTTCTGATGAAGAGGATGTGGAAGGATTTTATTTCAGAAGAAAACATTATTAAATGGAGACGGTATTTTCATAAACATCCGGAATTATCATTTCATGAAAAAGAAACTTCGCAATTTATATATGATACATTATGCTCATTTTCTTCTTTTGAAGTAACGAGACCGACGAAGTATAGTGTACTAGCAATTAAAAGAGGAACGGAACAAGGAAAAGTAGTTGCGATTCGGGCTGATATAGATGCTTTGCCAATTCAAGAGGAGACAAGGAAATCTTATACGTCTGCGAATAAGGGAGTGATGCATGCATGTGGACATGATGCTCACGCCGCTATTTTGTTAAGTACAGCAGAAGTGCTATCACATATAAAGGAAGATTTTGCAGGTGAGATTCGTCTCTTCTTTCAGCACGCAGAAGAGGTGTATCCTGGGGGCGGACAAGAAATGGTTAAGGCAGGCGTGATGGATGGTGTGGATTATGTAATAGGTTTACATGTTATGTCAGGACTTGAGAGCGGGAAGATAGGAATTGCGTATGGACCGATGATGGCGGCACCGGACGTATTTACAGTTGAAATTCAAGGGAAAGGAGGGCATGCGGCGAGGCCAGAAGAAACGATAGATCCTATTGCTATCGGAGCACAGATTATTACAAATTTACAACATATCGTATCAAGAAATACAAGTGCTTTCATGCAAAGAGTTGTTTCAGTTACGCAGTTTCATGGGGGAATGGCTGATAATATTATTCCTAGTGCAGCAACTTTAATGGGAACTGTGCGCTCTTTTAATCAAGCGTTAAGGGTGGAAGCAGAAGAGAAAATTGAGCAAATCGTGAAAGGCATTACAAAGGCACATGGAGGGGAGTATACATATACGTATCGATATGGATATGATCCGGTTATTAATGATGGATATATTACGAAAGTAGTAGAAGAAAGTGCACTACATTTGTTTGGGAATAAGCGTGTTGTGAAGCTTGAACCCTCTATGGGAGGAGAAGATTTCTCAGCATATTTAAGAAAGGCACCGGGTTGCTTCATTAAATTGGGGACGGGGAATGAAAAGGTAGGTACTTGTTATCCGCATCATCATCCAAAATTTGATGTAGATGAATCAGCTTTAATTTATGGAGTGGAATTATTTCTAGAGACAGCGATAAGACTACTAAAATCATAAAAAAGTATAAAAAAAGGCAACTGCGCTCTATCGCAGTTGCTTTTATTTCTTTCCGTCAGAGAGGGCTGAGAAAGAACTATGCTCATTTATAGTATATGAATAGCTAACGGACAAGCTTGTACATTTTCATCATTTTTTTAAAAATAGTTATTGACATTGATAATCACTGTCAATTAATCTAAGGGTAGTTGAAATTGATAATTATTATCAATAGGGTGGATGCGATATGTTAATGAGAAAAAAATTTCACCTTCTGCGGAGGGGATTAAAAGATAAAAATAAAGATGTTGATCAGCATATGGAATGGCAAAGAAATGTAATTCGTTCTGAATATGTAGATGAGAAGAGTACACTTCCAACAGAAAAAGAGATACAAGGTAAAAGGAGAGATACAGTTGAGTAAGTTAGTAATGATTTTTGCAAGTATGAGTGGAAATACAGAGGAAATGGCTGATCATATTGCCGGTGCCATTCGTGAAACAGAAAATGAAATTGAAGTTATCGATATTATGGATTCACCAGAAGCTTCTATACTAGAACAGTATGATGGGATTATTTTAGGTGCTTACACTTGGGGAGATGGTGACCTTCCTGATGATTTCTTAGATTTTTATGACGCAATGGATTCTATTGATTTAACTGGGAAAAAAGCGGCAGTATTCGGATCATGTGATTCGGCGTATCCGAAATACGGCGTGGCGGTTGACATTTTAATAGAAAAGCTACAAGAACGCGGGGCAGCAGTTGTGTTAGAAGGACTAAAAGTAGAATTAACGCCAGAAGATGAAGATGTAGAAAAATGTTTACAGTTTGGAGCTGAATTTGTAAAACACCTTTCTTAATGGCAGAAGGGAGATGAAGAGCAAGTGCATGAGAAAATCGCAATCAAAACGATGACAGATTATCATTTGTATGATTTTATGCGTTGTCCGCATAAATTTTATTTCCGTCATATAAAAAGAAGAGAACCTTCTTCGTTTGAATGGCAACAAATCGCACAAATGATTGTGAATCGAATTATTAACGAATATTACACACTACCTGCGGGCCAACAAACTAAAATCGTACTTTTAATATTAATAGAAAAGTATTGGAAAAAAGTAAGGATTAATATGTTTGCTTCAAAGATGGAGTATTATATTGTGTTAGCGAAGTTAACGGATCATTTATTACAGTTTGTTGAAAGAGATGATAGTCAGACACCGCCGTTATTTTTATATGAAAAATTTCAAACATATATGGAAGAGTTAGGTGTCCACATGTCATTGACATTAGAAGTTGGTGAGTGGAGTACTGAGTCGTTTGTAATTAAAAAGTATGTTGTCGATGCGGATGAGGAAATGCTTGCTCTTTGTCAAAAGTTAATGACAGTATTCAGTTATAAAGCTTTCGGCATTCTTCCAGGAAAAATTGAAGTAATTAATTTAATAGAAGGAACTAAGTATGAGTACATTCCGAAACAGGAAGATATTATAACTGGAATGGCTGATTTATCTAGAATGAAAGAAATGTTGCAGCAACCTGAGCATTATACAGAGCGTCATTTTCGTTCTGAGTGTATAAGTTGTGCATTTCGTAGCGAATGCCAAGGGGAAGAAGTAAAGAAAGAAGCGAAGCAGAAGAAAAATATCGTACATTAAAGGATGCAATGTTGCATCCTTTTTTTGTTATTGACATGAAAAGCTTTTCATCATTTACCGTATATTTGTAGCAGATTTTAATAAAGTGAAACTTTAA